>JARIAA010000175.1 GCA_029264635.1 Psychrobacter sp.
AAAAATAGCGCAGTGCAGAAGGCAAGTGCTTGAGGGGTTATTTTACTGGTAAGACGGTTTATATTACTGGAGCCGCCTCAGGCATCGGTTTTGAGACGGCCAAACAGCTTATTGCTCAAGGGTCAAACTTAGTATTGTTTGACGTCCAGCCGCTTGATGAGAGCTTGTCTGCTTTGAAGGGGATGAATAAACACAATATGTCAATTGCTACTTATAAGCTGGATGTGACTGATGCCGACATGACCAGCAAGCAAATCGCTGTAGCGGCTGAGCATTTATCACCAGATATTTTAATGCACTTTGTCGGGATTACAGGGCCTTGGACGTTTGATGAGATGAGCCAAGAGCAGTTTGAGCGCGTGATGGCTATCAATCTATTTGGTACGCGCAACGTCTTGGCTGCCATACGTCCGTTTTTATCACGCGGCAAACAAGTCATGGTTACCGCTTCCATGTCCTCCTTCACAGGCAGCTACGGCTACAGCTCTTATAGTGCGTCAAAGTTTGCCATCTGGGGTATGATGCAGTCGATAAGCTTTGAGTGGAAGCCATTGGGCATTGATATCACTGTCTTTGCCCCGCCACCGATAGATACACCTCTGACGCAATCTGAGGTCGGCGTCATGTCGCAAGCTGGAGTTGGTATGAAAAAATTGGCAGGCAAGCTTAAAATTGAAGATGCAGTCAAATCCATGCTAAAAGGCGTGGAAAACCGAGCATTTCTAGTTGTACCAGGCACAATGGCGAACTTAATTAGATTACAATTGCGCTTCTTCCCAGTCAGCTGGGTGAATTGGATAGGTAACAAAACGGTAGCGTTGTCTTTGAAGAAATAAGAATTTAGTAAATTGAGTGTTAAAGAGAAGCCAAGCATATTGCTTGGCTTTTTTTGCTGACATTTTTTGTAAAAACGATTTTCACAAAAGATAAGCCTACATAAAACGCACCCAAAAAAACAAGAATAGATAGCGCTTGCCTAGCAAATCACTTAACCTTTTAAACTCTTGAGCTTACTTACAGTTTAAAAACTTTTAAAAATTATAGGCTATTTGATTGGCTAGGCACAAACACGGGAAGTATAACCATGACAACTTTAATCATTAAAAACGCTCAATTAAACCATCGTGAAAGCTTGGTCAACATCAGTATAAATGGCATTCATATTGAGCGTATTGAAGAGGTTCCTGCGAACTTTGATAAGGTTGTCACTGACCCAAAGCCTATTAACGGCGCCTCTATTTACGATGCGAAGGGCAACTTTGTCTGCTCAGGGTTCGTTGAGAGCCATATTCACCTTGATAAAGCCTGCATTTTAGATCGCTGTACCATAGAGCAAGGCGACTTAGATGAAGCAGTCGAAGAGACAGGTAAGGCCAAAGAAGAGTTCACCGAAGCAGACGTGTTTGAGCGCGCGTCGCGAGTTGTTGAGATGGCAATTAAAAAAGGCACTATTGGCCTGCGCACTTTCGTTGAAACTGACCCCAAAACAGAGATGCGCGCCTTTGATGCGATAAAGAAAGTTCGAGAAAAATATGCTTTTGCTATCGATATAGAGATTTGTGCTTTTGCACAATCAGGGTTAACCGATGAGCCCTATACGCATGAGCTGTTAAAACTAGCATTATCGCAAGGTGCTGATTTAATCGGTGGCTGCCCGTATAAGGATGATAATCCTGACAAACATATTGAGATGATATTTGATTTGGCTGAGCAGTTTGACGTTGATGTTGATTTTCATCTAGATTTCGATTTAGATCCCGCAGGATCCAGCATTCCAAAATTGGTTGAAGAAACCATCAAACGCCATTATCAAGGCCGCGTCTCTATTGGACATGTAACCAAACTGTCTGCTATGGACAAAGACCTACGCCTACAGATGGCAGCTCTGTTAAAACTGGCTGATATTACTTTAACAGTTCTGCCAGCGACCTATATTTTTTTGAATGGACGTGATTATAACGCTTTAATTCCTAGAGGTATGGTCAATGCCAATGAGCTACTAGAGATGGGCATCAACACGACTATTTCTAGTAACAATATCTTAAACGCTTTTACGCCTTTTGGAGACGCCTCATTAATCAGAATGGCTAATATGTACGCCAACATCTCGCAACTAGCAAAGGATGATGAGATAGCAGACGTGTTTGATATGATTACCAAGAATGCTGCCAAATTGTTATCTCATCAGCCAAACATAACAGTGGGAGCGAAAGCTACATTAATCGTGTTGGAGGCCAAAGATGGCGTAGAAGCAATCCGAACCAACTCACAGGTGCTCGCAGGCTTTAAAGATGGTAAACAAACCTTTAATAATCAAGCTGCTGAGATCTACTTTGATTGATTTTTTAACTCTTCAATCGCAAAAATAGGGGTGGCAGGCTATTATCATTAGCCCGCCACTTTACTTTTTAATACTACCTTTTTGATATTTTTATTCTATAAACTCGTTTTTTAACGTCCACTTTTTGGGAATGCTGGCAGCAGTTTGATGTGTTCAGGCTCATGCTGGATGATTAAAGTGGCTGGAATGTTCTTAGCGATACCGTACAACCTATCCATAGAGGCAAGAGACTGCGCGCGATCAGTATTAAATGGCGGCACGTTGTTGTTCGTCACTTGCTCACTAAAATGCACCGTATCACCACTCAATAGTACCGCGCCCGTTTCAGGCAAACGTACGAGCAGTGAGTGACTGCCTGGTGTGTGACCCGGCGTATCAATCATCATGACCGATCCATCACTAAAGACATCGTGATCACCAGAAACAGGCTCAATAGATGCATTACCTTCAAGCCACGGTGACAGCGCCTTAGTATTAATGTCAGCGGGCGTCGGGGTCTGTTTTAGTACCGCTAAATCATCTTCTCCGATCAGCAGCTTAGCGTTAGGGAACACGACCGCTTGACCAGTATGATCAAAATGGTAATGACTAATACCAACCATATCGATATCATCTGGCTTGATATTAATCTGGCTTAGCTGATCCACCAAGGTTCGATTCAATCTCGGACTCATGGCATCTGTCGTAAATGCTGCATTGAGCAGCTCTACTGGCAAACCCGTGTCCCAGAGCATTAATTTATCGTTATGCTGAATTAAATAACAACTATCAGTCAGCGTCTTACTCTGCCCTGTATATTGAAAAGTATCTGAAAACTGATTTAGCTCATTAACTTGAATCGTACCGCAGTCAAGCCGCCACAACTGCAAATCAGCTGCTTTTTCGACTGTCTTTATAGCAGCTGCCTGCGCTGAAAAAGACAGAGCGAGCGCGAATCCTGTCGCTACTGAAAGTAATGATTTCTTCATTTTTTTCTCCCTTATTAATAGCTGATTACTACAACTGCTTTATATCAACTTAATCCAAGGTTTGCACACCGCCGCCATTTACAAACAATGTCTGACCACTCACCCACTTAGAGATAGGCGCAGCAAAATACAGCATCGCCCCAGCGATATCATCGGCTTCACCCAAACGCTTAATCGGCGTATGCGCAAGCATTTTTTCTTCAATCTCTGGCGTGAGCACAGATTTTAAGGCGTCCGTTCGTGTTGCACCAGGACCGACGGCATTAATACGTACTTCAGGACCGAAGTCATGCGCTAAGTTAGCGACCATATGATTGACAGCTGCCTTCGATGCTGCATAACCACTCATATCGGGGCTTTTATTAATACTCGACATCGATGTTGTAATGACGATAGAGCCATATCCTGATTTTTTCATATGTGGTACGCATAATTGGCATAAGCGCCATGCACTAAAAACGTTCAATTCAAAATCACGACGAAAATCATCAATCGTAATTTCAAACGGATTTTCTTGACCACCGCCGCCGCCGCCTGCATTGTTAATCAAGATATTAATGCTGCCAAACGCTTGCATTGCTTTTTCGACCATGGCGATTAAGTCATCGTCCTTTAAAATATTGCATTCAACCGCTAATGCTTTAACACAATAGCTTTCGATTTCTTGCGCCGCGGCTTTAGCATCATCCATCTTAAGATCAGCAATGACAATGTTTGCGCCAGCTTGTGCAAGACGCAGCGCAGAGGCTTTACCAATACCATTGGCGCCGCCAGTCACGATAGCCGTTTTTCCTGTTAAATCAAATAATTCGTCAAATGTTTTGGATTGAAATTCTTGCATAACTGTACCTTATGATAGTTATTTATCGATTGTATTTAATAGCGCTCGTTTAGACAATCTTATCAGTATGCGTGATTTGGCAAGATTTCATGTGACGAGTTATCTGTCTTTTGTAATTGTCTTTTTATAATGAGCGCTTTAATGATATTAGTGATAAAGGTAGTGAACGTTTCAGAAGCGATGCGTACTATAAATTTTTTCCATAAAAAAAGCCCCACAATGAAGTGAGGCTTTAGTGCTCTAAAAGAGCCATATTTGGAGCGGGAAAAGAGATTCGAACTCTCGACCCCAACCTTGGCAAGGTTATGCTCTACCACTGAGCTATTCCCGCTTAAATCAAAGCGTAATGTTATTCACGACTACGTCTCGATAGGCTGGCTATTTTAGCAAATATTCTGTGTGTGTCAATATCTTTTTTAAACTATCTTTCTAACGTTACGATTTTCATTATTTTTCTTGATTAAAAACCTACCTAACGCACTGATTTTATAGAAGATATTATTGATTTGTAAAACTAGAAAATAAAAGACGTATTAACGGCGCGTAAGTAGATAGTCATCTCACTTACAATGATACGTTGTACTGTTACTTTTCATGCACTGGTTTTGTACGGTTAACATTATTATACTTATGTTTGACAATAGTTCGGGTAGAATTTTACCTATCAGGTCGATTGGTAAACGGTAGCAGAATTTTTATAACAACTACTCTCTTGTCTGCCGTACGGATATTGGCTTTGTCCAACTTTAATTTTTAGTATTTACAGCGAGGATGTTTATTATGAAAAAACGACTTACCACAACAGTGATGGCCGCTTCTTTGTCGGCGCTTACTCTGACAGGTTGTACGAGCACTACGAATAGCGGCGCGGTTGGTGTTGATCGCCAGCAGTTATTACTAGTATCTAGCGAGCAAGTTTTGCAGCTATCGACACAAAGTTATAATAAAAGTATCCAAGAAGCTCGTAAAAAAGGCGTACTTGATACCAATAAGGCACAGCTTAATCGTTTGAAAAACATCTCTAACCGCCTCATTGGGCAAGTCGGTGCTTATCGCCCTGATGCCGCAAAATGGCAGTGGGAGGTGCATACGATTAAATCAGATCAGCTAAACGCTTTTGTGATGCCTGGTGGTAAAATTATGTTTTATACTGGTATCATTGACCGCTTAAACCTTACTGATGACGAGATTGCAGCTATCATGGGTCATGAGATGTCACACGCACTACGTGAACACTCTCGCGAGCGTCTGTCACGCGAATACGCAACCCAGACTGGTATCGGTGTCGCTGCAAGTGTCTTTGGGCTTTCTCAAGGGCAAGCCGAGCTGGCAAACTTGGCAGGCGACTTTGGTTTGAGTCGTCCTCACAGTTGCACGCAAGAAAGTGAGGCCGATCAAATTGGTCTTGAGCTGATGGCGCGAGCAGGCTATAACCCCCAAGCAGCGATTAGTCTGTGGCAAAAAATGCAACGTGCCAGCCAAGGCGAGCCACCACAATTTTTGAGTACGCACCCTACCAGCGGCAACCGTATTGCTCAGATGCAGGCGCTTATGCCTAAAGTGATGCCGTTATACCAGCAGTCACGTAGCTAATAATATACGTTTGCACGTAGGCTTGTTAAGCATATCTGTGAAAATATTAAAAAGCAGAGTTGACCTATGTTACGCTCTGCTTTTTTGTTTTTAAAAAACCAACTGCTGTTATCATAGTACTGCTGTTTGGATAACATTCTGCGTGGCTAGCGGTGTCTGCTATAATGGATGTTATACGTCATTCGAAGATGGCTAATAAAGACAAAATAAAGGATGATTATGAGTACCACTTTACCTACTGCTGATGCTCTTAGTAATGAGCTACAAGCTTTGCAGCCACAACACATTGAACTGATTAACGAATCGATGAATCATGCCGGATATTTTGAAGGTAAAGAAAGTCACTTTAAGCTGACCATTGTGAGCGAAGCATTCGAAGGCAAGCGATCAGTTGCGCGCCACCAGCTAATATATGGACTGGTTGCACCATTACTAACCTCACAAAGCGGTCAAGTACATGCGTTGGCTATTCATGCCTATACCCCAACAGAATGGCAAGGTCAAAGCTCTGATAGTCCCCTATGCGCTGGACAAAATAAAGAGTAACTTGTATATATACCATACCTATAAATAAGCTTGCAAACCGCAAGGCTAAAGGAAGTGATATTTAATGAAACACTTACATACGCTAATGGCCGTACTGATCATTGTACTGTTTTTATATCAAAGCTATCTGGTATTGAGCGCAAATAGGCGAGCACCACGCGTAGTTAAAATAGCCACTCATATTATTTATGCGCTGATTATCCTATCAGGCGCCGTAATGCTCATGCAATTAATGAGTGCTAACGCACCTGTACAGTGGGTATTTGCCAAAATTGTCTTACTGATCGCTGCTATCAGCGCCAGCATGAAAGCTTTTCATACCAACGCCACCTCTACTCAAACTAAAACAGGTATCTTAATCGCTGCGGTCGCTTATATTGGTATTGTCATACTAGCTTTTACAAAGCCTGCAAACTTATTTTGATCAGTATCGAATGCTGAACGTGTCCAGATGACCCTGATGCGTTTAGAAAACAGCATAAAGTAAGTCAGTTATTTTTCAATATCTTAATCTACTTATTTTTGCTATCTTAAATAAATACCGCGCGTTAAATGATAGTGACTGTAAATGCATTTATGGCAAGTACAACAGCCACGTATACAACAACTTAGCCTTATGGAGCCATTATGAAAACTTTTACGGCAGCAACCCTACTGGCAACAGCAGGCATTTTTGGTCTTTCAGGCTGCGCTTCTACCGGTAACATAACGCCGCAATATGTACCGCCAAGTACCTATCAGAGCTATGATTGCCAAGCACTTGGACAAGAGTACAACCGGGTGAATCGTTATGTTGAGGCCGCTCGTAACGAGCAATCAACCTTATCTTCCTCAGGCGTAGGGGTTGGCGTTTCTGCAGGACGTTGGGGTATCTCGCCTAATATCAGCTTTGGGGTTGGCAAAAGTAACAATACAAAAGCTCGCGATGCTAGATTGTCACGACTCTATGGCGAGCGTGATGCCGTCATTCAGTCTGCGCGTATTCAACGTTGTAGCTTTGCCAATGGCATTAAGATTTATGGTGAGTAAGCGTAAGTAAGTTAAGAGTAAGTAAATTACAGGCACTACTACTAAAATTAAGACCGTGTTGTTACAGCATAAAAAAGCCAATGCGTTAATAGCGCATTGGCTTTTTTTATGCTTTGTATTGTTATCACAAAACATCAGTATGTGCGCCACCCGATTACGCTTGTAAACTTTGCACCCACTGGACAATCTGTCCGCTCGGTAAGGCTCCTGATTGGCGCGCCACTTCTTTACCATTTTTAAAAGCCACCATCGTTGGCAAACTACGAATATTGTAAGGAGCAGCGGCCTGCTCATATTTATCAGTTTGCACTTTAGCAAAGACTACCTGAGGCAATTGACTGGCGGCCGTTTTAAATTGCGGTGCCATCATAAGACAGGGCTGACACCAGCTCGCCCAAAAATCAACGATGGTCAGCACATCATTTTTTTGAATCACTTTATTGAGCGTTTGCGCGTTCAGCTCATGAGGACTACCGTCCAATAGGGGCTGACTGCATTTACCGCAGTTTGGTGCCGCGTTTAACCGTGCTGCTGGTACGCGATTGGTCGCTTGGCAATGCGGACATACTACATGATGATCTTGTTCACTCATTATAAACTCCTGACTACTGATTCTATTTGGTTTTATTTAAACGGTTTACAGCCTCTTATTCAAGATATTATACCCCTATCACTACTGAGTCATGAGCCAAGGACGTTAATCGGCACTTTTAAATAACGAGTACCATTGTCCTCTGGTTTTGGCAGGTGACCTGCATCGATATTGACCTGTACTGACGGTATGATCAGGCGCGGCATCTCAAGGGTTGCATCACGGCGCTCGCGCATCTGCACAAATTCGGCCTCATTGATACCGTCTTTGACATGAATGTTCCCCAGTTTTTGTGCAGCAACGGTAGTCGTTGGACAATGTTGACGGCCTTGGCTTGGATAGTCATGACATAGATATATCATCGTATCTTCAGGGAGTGCCAATATTTTTTGGATGGAGTGATACAAGGTTTTAGCGTCTCCACCTGGAAAATCGCAGCGCGCTGTCCCTACATCTGGGGCAAACAAGGTATCGCCAACGAAGACGACGGTTTTTTCGCTATCCGTCGCTATGTACGCCATATCAGCTGGCGTATGCCCAGGCACATGCATGACTGTAATGGTGATGGAACCAAGCGCAAGCACCGTATCTTCGTCTGTCAAAATATCAAACTGGCTAGCATCGGTATGAAAACTGGTATCTAAATTAAATATTTGTTTAAATATTTTTTGTACCTCGGTGATAGACTTTCCTATGACCAGTTGTCCACCAAGGCGCTCTTTTACGTGTATGGCGGCCGATAAATGATCTGCATGTGCATGGGTTTCGATAATATAAACCAGCTCCCAGTGATGCTCACCCACAAAATCAATTACTTCATCAATGCTACCTGTACCAGTACTTCCTGACTTAGGATCAAAGTCCAGCACTGGGTCTATAATGGCACAAAGCTGTTGCTGAACGTCTACAAGTACATGAGTATAAGTCTCTGTATCGCTATGTAAAAAAGAATGAACTTGCATAAACGCCTCGCTACCTTTACATGAATATTTTAATATTCAGATAATTATTAAGTATAATATTTAGTCGTATATCATATTTATAACTGAGTACGATTGCACAGCTACTACTCAATTAGAGATATCACTATAGCAACCATATTACAATTTATCAATTTATATAATGTAAATATTGATAACTTGCTAAAATATTTGATATCGTTGATAATTAACTACATATAACCCTTTCTCATTTATAGTAACTGTACCTTTAGCAACCGTACATTTAGCATCATCTTATATAAGGAACTCGCTCTGACAACCTCTATTTTAGCATTAGGTGTATCGACGATTGATCCTGCTAGTAATCTGCCGCAGTCTACAGCAGACTTTGCACCTAAAGATCTTGCCAAACAGATGCAACAAGCATCGATGCAAGCCAGCCAATTACTCAAGTCGCTCTCACATCCTGACCGCCTATTACTACTTTGTCAGCTGACGCAAGGAGAATACTGCGTTGGCGAGCTTGAGGGCTTAGTCGGTGTTGGGCAACCGAGCCTGTCGCAGCAGCTAGGTATTCTTCGTAAAGATGGACTGGTCACGACACGGCGCGAAGGTAAGCAGATCTATTATAGTATCGCAAGTGACGATGCGTTGGCAGTATTAGAGCTACTCTATCAACGCTTCTGTGCTAAAACAGAACCATAACATGCGCCTGAGTCTTTAAGGTAATATGCTTTTTATGATGATGACATACTGATATGCCCTCCATCGCTGCTCGCTTGCTTCCTGCTTGGCTACGTCAATACCCGCTGGCTTCTTTGCCAACGGATGTTGTTGCAGGCCTTGTGGTAGGCGTATTAGTCATACCGCAAAGCTTGGGTTATGCAGTACTGGCAGGATTGCCACCTGTTTATGGTTTGTATGCCGCGATTGTACCTGTTCTCGTGTATGCATGGATTGGCTCTAGCAATGTACAAGCCGTCGGACCAGTCGCTATTACCGCCATCATGACGGCCAGTAGCCTCATACCTTATGCTGGGCAAGGCGCTGAACAGTATGCGCTAATGGCCAGTTTATTAGCATTCATGGTGGGTGCACTTTTATGGATTGCAGGACGGCTCAAACTTGGCTGGATTATGCAGTTTATCAGTCGCGGCGTATCAGCTGGTTTTGTCAGCGGCGCTGCCGTGTTAATCTTTATCAGCCAGCTCAAGTATCTGACTGATATTCCAATCACAGGAAGCAGCTTACTGGGTTATTTATCTACTATGCAGATGTACGCGCGTCAGCTGCATCCGCCAACCTTGCTCATTGGCGTTATTGCCTTTACGCTGCTAATTGCCAACCGTTATGGCAGTCAATGGGTATGGCAAACTTGGTTATCACCGTCTTATGCCAAATGGGCAGAGCGCTTGTTTCCACTCATCTTACTGAGTATTGCCATTATCCTTAGTCTGTCATTGCACTGGAATGCACAGGGCGTATCTATCATCGGCAGTATTCCGCAAGGTCTACCAAGCTTTACGTTGCCCTATATACCAGATTTTCAAGAAGCGCTAAAACTATTACCAACCGCAGGTCTGATGGCGCTTATTATCTTTGTCTCCAGCAGCTCAGTTGCGAGCACCTACGCACGTCAGCGCGGTGAAACCTTTGACGCCAATCGTGAGCTGACTGGGCTTGGGCTGGCTAATCTTGCAGGCGGGCTCTTTCAAAGTTTTGCGGTGGCAGGTGGTTTTTCGCGGACAGCCATCAATGCTGACTCAGGAGCGAAGACGCCACTTGCTAGCCTTGTGACCGTATTAGTCATGATCGCAGCACTGCTAGCATTTGGTAATATGCTTGCGCCCCTGCCCTATGCGCTGCTTGGCGCGACCATCATGGCCTCTATTATTGGTCTGATTGATATCGCAACTTTGAAAGACGCTTGGCATAGGGATCGTTTAGATGCGGCCAGTTTTATAGCGGCGTTCCTTGGCGTGCTGGTATTTGGCCTTAATACCGGTCTAGTTATCGGCCTCATGGTGTCATTTGCCAGTCTTATTTTGCAATCAAGCAATCCACATGTGGCTATCGTTGGTCAATTAGGCAGTACTGGTCACTTTCGCAATATTAATCGTCATGATGTAACGACTTTTAGCAATTTATTACTCTTACGTATCGATGAGAGCTTGTTTTTCGGTAATAGTGAATCCGTACATCGTCGTATCTTAAAGGCCTTACAACAGTATCCAGAAGCACATGAGCTTATTTTAATTATGGCAGCAGTTAACCACATCGATCTAACTGCACAAGAGATGCTGATCACATTAAATAAAGAGCTTATAGATCAAGACAAACGTTTACATTTTAGCTTTATTAAGGGACCGGTCATGGATATCATTGAGCGTACACCGCTCATTACTGAGCTATCAGGGCAGGTTTATCTCAGTACACTTGAGGCTACTGATACGCTAAAAACTGCTTAGCTTATTATTTATTTTGCGCTAAACACACAATGATGATTGTAGTGAACAACAAAAAATCGCTATGATAGAGACCACATTATGATAATTTGTTTTATCAAGCCTATGAAGCAGACTTAAATAATGTAAACTTCGATGATATTGTGCTTCATAGTCTAATTAATACTTTTTTACCTTCTTTGATAAACAGAACTGAATCTATTTATGACCGATGATCTCACCATTTATAAGCAAATACATCCAAGCCAGTGTATCAAAATTGCAGAGCTTGGCTATCGCTCCGTGCTCAATATACGCCCTGATGCCGAAGCCATTATGCAGCCCAATAGCTGTGATCTAGCTGTTGCCACTAAAAAGGCGAACCTCATCTACCATCATCTGCCCTTTGATGATGAGCGCTTGAGTATGATGACATCGAGCAGTTTGCTGCCTTTTATCATGCAATGCCCAAACCCATATTGATGTTTTGTGGGACTGGGGCACGCGCCAAACTGCTTTACCAAAGTGCATTGATGCAAGGCTTGTTATAACATTTATGTACCTATTTTAAAACGTCCTGTCTTTACTAAAGACCAATCACTCAAAATATATCATTCTAAAAAAGGAGCTTCTATGAGCCATCAAATTAGCATTACTGGACAAATAACCCCTGACCAAGTACCTATGCTTGCCGAAAATGGTTTTAAAACCATTATCAATAACCGTCCTGATGGTGAAGAGCCAGGACAACCCACTAGCGCGGAGATTGAAGCGGCTGCTAAAGACGCAGGCCTTGTTTATAAAGAAGTGTCTTTTGCAGGGAGCGAGCTGAATCAAAACCATGTTGAAGAATTTGCTGATTTCTTTAATCAAGCAGAGCAGCCTATTTTGATATTTTGCCGTACAGGCAATCGCTCGACAGGGATTTATGAAGCCGCTAAGCGTATGGATTTATTGGATGATTGAGCTTAATCGAAACCAATTTCCTATTATTTAGCAAAAAAACGCCCGTCCAGATGTTGGATGGGCGTTTTTTATTGAGCAAAGAAAATAGCAATAGACAATTGTTTATCGAATGAATACTTGACTCAGACAGCTTTTTGTCCTGATATTCACTTTTACTCTGCTTTAGCTAAAACTATTGGCCTTTGAATTATGTGCTGGTAAAGGGTTGATATTGACGACATAATCAAACCCTACTTATACCCCTCAATGAGAGTCTATTATGCAAAAACCGCTACTTATCATCGGCAATAAAAATTACTCTTCTTGGTCATTACGGGCTTGGCTATTACTAAAAGCTTTTGAGATCGATTTTGACGAGCAGCTTATTGAACTGCTGCATTCGTCATCTAAACCGATTCTTGATGAGCATGCGCTAACCGGCAAAGTACCCGTTTTGGTCTATGGTCAAGGCGATAACAAGGTTACGGTCTGGGATACTTTGGCGATCGCTATGCATATTAACGACTATTTTACTGATAAAGATATTTGGACTGGACTCAAGAAGCCTAAAACCAAAGCGAAAGATGACAATCAAACCAGAATCCATAGCGCTTATTGCCAAAGCATCGTCGCTGAGATGCACTCAGGGTTGATGGGACTTCGTAGTGAGATGCCGATGAATATCAGGGCAACGGCAAAGATACAACCAAGTAGTGCTTGCTTGAGCGATATCACTCGTATAGAAGAGATATTTGCGGATTGTTTAACGGGGCGTTCAGATAATAGCTATTTGTTTGGAGCATTCACAGCTGCCGATGCTTTTTTCGCACCCGTAGTACTACGCCTGCAAACTTACGCTGATGCCTCAGATATCGTGCTAAAGCCCATTACTCAGCAATATTGCCAAACCATGCTCAACAATCCACATGTACAGTCTTGGATTAAAGATGCCCTAACAGAGACACGTATTATTAAAGAAGATGAAGCAGGTGACACTATTGCAGTCGCGGGCGTATTGGCTGATTAAAGAGTTAACAATCTGACGGTCTCATTAATAGTTTAAATGACTGAGTAGTTTGTAGGATATAACACTATAGACTGCTATAAAGTTTAAGATTAAACAAGCACAAGGAATGTGAGATATGTAAAAATCTTAAACTTATGCTTACGACTCTCAAACTTACAAGGATTGTTTCATGAGTGATATTGCATTTGCGTTACTGCCACTAGCACTGGCTTATATTATGTTTACCCTAGGGGCAGGGTTGAAGCTTAGCGACTTTAAGGTTCTCATCCATCATCCCAAAGCGTTTTTTGTAGGTTTAGTGAATCAAGTTATTTTTGTGCCTTTGGTTGCATTAGCTGTCGTATTAGTCATGGCACCACCGCCTGCTATCGCCTTTGGTATCATGCTGGTTAGTTTTTGTCCGGGCGGTGTGACCAGCAATATGCTCACCTATTATGCTAAGGGTAACGTAGCGCTTTCAGTGGCACTCACTGGCGTGGTCAGCTTGCTATCAGTTATCACCTTGCCTGTTTTAATTACGCTGGCTTTTAACCATTTTATGCAGGATCAGGCAGGCTCTATTAGTGCCGTAAAAATAGGTATCGTGATGTTCTTGTTGACGGCATTACCCGTTACTCTTGGTATGCTGGCTCGCTATAAATTCCCTGACTTTATGGCACGTAAAAGCGGTGTGCTTAATGGATTAGCCAGTGTTTTTTTTGTACTAATCGTCGTCGCCGCTATTGCTTATAATTGGGAGCTACTAAAATCACAAGTCGCGCTAATCGGGCTGGAGCTTGTCTTTATTATCGTGATTTTATTTGCTTTAAGTATTTTGACTTCTAGAGTCCTAAAGCTTAATTGGTTCGATACCAAGACGATTTCGATAGAAACCAGTATTCAAAACAGTACGACGGCGATTACCTTAGCCCCTATCATTATGGGAACGGCCACGGGTTTGCCTGCTATTGCCTTGCCAGCGGCTTTGTACGGCGTACTTATGTATGTTGTTGCCTTGCCTGTGATTGCTTTTATTAGGAATAAGAACTGATAGCGTTTAATCGTAATATTGACAAAAACTATTGATAGCGGGCCATTCATAATGTCAGCATATTTTTTGAAAACGAGCCTAATAATTGTCTTTTAATGGATAGTTATTAGGCTCTATATAACCTTTGTCTTTTTGGTAGTTGATATAAAAAATAGTGTTTTTATAGGTTTTACCCTGATTATATCCATTGACCGTTAGCTTTAGAGGGTAAAACCCGTTTACCGTTTTACTGGTATTAATCTCTAAATCAGCACTCCTATCATTACATAGACGCTGCCCTTGACTACCACAACCGTCTGAACCACCACTATCAAAACCTGCGCCAATCCAGTTCTCTATTATACCGCGACCTTTCGGCATCAATATGACAAAGCTGGTGCTGGTGTAACCTTGATGCGTGTCACCATGCTCATTTATAAAGCCCCACGTATTTGTCGCAAACTGTTCTAAATCCCAACCACCTAAACCAAGCCCCCAACTACCTGCATTCATATACGGATTGGCCGACTCAACTTGCCAACCATTATCTTTAGGCTTTAAAACAAACATACCGACTAAACCACTAGCGCCATGACCACGTAAAACTTCTTCACCATTCTCATCAAAGCTAACATTACCTGTAATCAATATATATAAGCGTTTACCCTTATCAGTCTCTATGACTTTTTGCCGATCGATATCGATGCAATAGCCCGTCATATATGGTTCTTTAGTTAAACCATTCACGGAACCAGAAGGTGCAATGACACAATGACACTGTAATGCTTCATTATAAAGCGGATAATACGGCTTGAGAATATCCATCACACTATCAGCAGCAGAGGTATTGGTGGCAAAGCCTAATAGTCCAAAACCAAGAAACAATCTTAAAATGAATATTGATCGATATAATTTGGCGTGCATCCTACCTACCTCAATTGACTCATTAAATGACTCTGACGATATCATTGTATTGGGTAATCTTTAGGGGCTTGATACCCTTTTTTTGGCTCGTATTTTATTTTATAGACCTGATTGTTATAGGTCTTTTTTTCTGAACCGTCATAGTTATACTCATGACCATTGACCGTAATCTCTAGCGGGTAAAAGCCATTTATCAGCGTCGTTTTATCGATATTGAGTTTGGCTTTCAATAATGTGCAATATTCTACCTTTCTATCTTTACTACAGCCAGATGGTGCTATAGGATTGTTTTCTGTAGTTGCTTTCGCAGCTATATGACTATCTATCACTTTTTTTGACTTAGGGTCTGGTGTCATTAATACGTATTCAGAAAAAGATTGATTGTAGTGCGAGTCACTATGAATATTCATAAATCCCCACTTATCAGGGGCAACTTCTATCAGCTTCCAGTCTTTTAGACCTTTACCAGAAGCACCTGCATTCATCGCTGGATTAGCGTATTCAACCTCCCAACCTGAACCTCGTGGCTTTAAAACAAACAAGCCTACTAGACCAGAAAAGACGTGTGCCCCATAAGCTTCGCTACCGTCTTCATTAAAACCTATGTCACCAATGACTGATATATATAACCTTGTGCCTTGTTTGGTTTCTACCCTCAATTGTCTATCAATCTTAATACAATAACCGCTTTGATAAAGTGTGCCTTCACCATTTGATGAGCCATCATTTGCAATAATACCTCGACACTGCTTAGCCTTATTATAGATAGGATAGTATTCCTTGATAATTTCATTGACAGTTTGACCTGCATAAGCATGAGTTACACTAAGTATTAAAAATGTGAAAACTAAATTTTTAACCCAAACATTACTTTTGACAACCATATGTTTTTTTCACTTTTAAGATTTTCATATAAATAATGCCAAACATACGTCAACTTATATAATTTAACAAGCGGTAAAGTATGTTCCACAAAAAAGCCACCTCTTTCAAGGTGGCTTCTGAATTCAACACTAAGACTACGCTTACTGCATAACTAAGTATTCAAACGCTGACAATGCAGCTTTACTACCCTCGCCCATCGCAATATTAATTTGCTTAAAGGGCACAGTGGTCACATCACCACAAGCAAAGATACCTTTATGACTGGTACGGCAACGTTCATCAATCTCAATTTCGCCAAATTTATTGGTAGCTACCAAGTCTTTAACCACATCAGAGTTTGGCACTAGACCAATTTGTACAAACACAGCCGATAAATCCACGGTCTGCTGCTGATTGC
>JARIAA010000186.1 GCA_029264635.1 Psychrobacter sp.
CGGTTAGAACCATAATTTTTAGAGACTGAAACATTAGTGATGGTATGACTCAAGGTATTATTCGGTTTAAAGGTGGTTTCGGCAGCACCACTCGTTTGTGCTATGCCCATTCCCAGTACTGACAAAATCAATAAAGCTTGTTTCATAAATTTACTACCTATTGTTAATACAAGATTGCTTGTCATCCATGACAAACCATTAATGAATTTAAAGGATATATCAACCTATAACCGTGATAAAATCCTAATTACAGTAGCTAGCTATCTGGTCTTTAGTAAACAACACAAGCATCATTGCCGGTTTAGTTGTCCACCTCGTAAATAGCTTGCTTTATACCTTATACATCGACACTAAGCGTATCTATCTTATGAATCGGCTTTTATCACCTAACGGATGAGTTAACACGATGTCAAAAAAACAACCTAATCGACTCGCTGAGCTTATCGATCATCAATCATTTGCAGGTAGTGCATTACCACAAACACTTGCTAATGATATGCAACTTTACACACAGGCAACTCATGAAATCAAACTGCTTTTAATAGACTGCTTGCCTGAGGAGATACTTCATACCTGCTGGGTAGTAGGTCTCACCTCAGAACAATTAACACTTAGTGTAGGCTCAATGACAGCTGCCAACCATATGCGATATTTACAAAGCGCTTATCTACAAGTACTAACAGAGCAGTCAATTACATTTAAACAACTCAAGCAGATCCGCGTTGTTGTATCAAATACACATACTGATAATGCATTGTTTAACAAACGTCTAGCTTCAAAAACAAGTATGATGAATCATGACGAAGCCCCTAAAACCAAGGCTCTTAGCCAAAACACAAAGCGGACTATAACACAGGCTGCAAACCATGTCACCACTGATGAAAATCTCAAAAAAGCACTTTTACGACTTGCAAATACATAAAAGACCGTTTCTTACAATGTAAACTTATGTAAACTTAATTCAAAAAAATCAATAAAAATATCTATTATTAGCAAATTCACAAACAAAAAAAATCATCTATCAGCCTAGCCCCTATCGTGGACTTGACCAACAAATGATTTAATATTTACATAAAGCTTTTATATTCTCTGTGCTAGCGCCTATCCTTTATAAAATACAAAAACATAGATTTATCAATGCAAATATAATTTTTACCCTTACCTAATCGTTTCATGTAATCTTACGTAAGTGTTGCGATACTTCATGTATATTCCTGTATTCATCCCTCAACTGTTATACCCTTTAAAGGTAAATATTCAATGGGACAAGTTACATTGTCATTAAAAGTTACAATTTCGAAATTATTTTCATCTGATAATATCTCTCTCACGAGTAGATTGTTTAAAGCGTGCCCAGACTTATAAGCATTAAAACGGCCTATAATAGGATATCCTATTAGATATAAGTCCCCTAAAGCATCTAAGATTTTATGGCGGACAAACTCATCAGCAAAGCGTAATCCCTCAGCGTTTAATATGCGAGAATCATCAATAACAATCGCATTATCCATGCTACCGCCTAATGCTAGATTCTTTTGTCTCAGGGTTTCAATATCTTGCAAAAAACCAAATGTACGCGCTTCACTCAATTGTTCAATGAAATTTTGGGTTGAGAACTTTAATTGTGCATGTTGAAAGTCTTTGTCAAAAGCAGGATGATCAAAATCAATCTCAAAGTTTAGTTCAAACCCTTCATACGGACGTAGCTCTGCCCACTTATCATCGACATTGACACGAACTGACTGTTTGATTCGCAAAAATCTTTTAAGCTCATCTTGCTCAGTAAACCCTGCTTGTAGTAGCAAACCTACAAAAGGTGAAGCACTGCCATCCATAATAGGTATCTCACTTGCAGATACTCTGATTAATAGATTATCTACGCCAAGCCCTGCAATCGCACTGAGCAGATGCTCAACCGTACCGACACGCGTACCACCAAATACCAAATTAGACGACATCATCGTATCTTGGACTAAAAAAGCACTGGCTGGAATAGGTTCACTGCCCATAATGTCAGAGCGTTCAAAGACTATACCCGTGTTAACGGGCTGTGGATGAAACTCTACATCAACAGGTTCGCCACTATGCAGACCAATACCTGTGATAGCTATAGCTGTTTTTATAGTACGTTGATTCATAGCGGTTCTCTCACATATTTTGTTACAATTGCCATAGTGTACCATTAGCAGACCTCAATTCGCTATAGTCAAAAATAGTAATTTACTTATTTATACGATTAATCCAGCTAATGATGAACAATTTTCTAAAAAAATTTTTTTATTATAATGGTTAGAATTCATAAAATTAGACTCAAATATCAATAAAAGTATAGCGATAGAGAGGATTTTTAATCAATAAGCATAAAAAAACCAGCATCAAAGTGCTGGTCTCTTACTGAGTGAAGGATAAATTTACCGCTATATATAAGTTGCAAGAACATGGTTTTTCATAAAAAACATACTTTACCTTGATATAAGCGTAACTTAAAAGCCACTATTTATTCTGTTGACGCTTAAGATAATCTTGAATACTGTTCGTTTTAGTCTGTGGTTGCTCTTGAGCCGCCGCCGTACGAGCAACACTATCTTTATAAGACTGACTTTGTGAATGCTTTTGACTATTTAGTGCACTAGTATGTAAATTGGGATCTACTGGCTGGGTGCTTGTCACAGAAGGAACAGGCTGCTGGACTTTAGGCGCTTCATTTGCCTTTTCATCCAACGTTAGACCTGTTGCAATAACAGTAACATGTAAATCATCGCCCATCTCTTCATCCACTACTGAACCATAGAAAATGTTAGCTTCGTCCGTATCGGTAATACCTTCAACAATTTCACTGATTTGACTGAACTCATCTAACGATAGCGTCTCAGAAGAGATAACGTTTACTAGCAAGCCTTTTGCATTTTCTAAGCATAAATCGTCCAATAACGGCGATTTGATTGCTTTTTCAGTCGCTTGACGTGCACGATCATCGCCACTCGCGCGCCCAACACCCATCATAGCATGACCTTTAGCGGTCATTGCCGTGCGAATGTCATTGAAGTCGATATTAACCAAACCTGAGCGAGCAATCGTTTCAGCGATACCTTGTACGGCATGTAGTAACACATCATCTGCCTTTTTGAATGCATCTTTCATTGAAATATTGCCATAAACACTCATAAGCTTGTCATTAGGAATGGTAATGATAGAGTCAACGAAATTGGTTAATTGCTCGATACCCGCCTTAGCAGATTTATTGCGTTTACCACCTTCAAATTTAAATGGCGTTGTGACAACAGCCACTGTTAATACTTCCATTTCTTTAGCAATACGGGCAATAACGGGAGCTGCGCCAGTACCTGTACCGCCGCCCATACCTGCAGTGATGAAAACCATATCTGAATTCTCAAGCAAGGTGCGAATGGCTTCCTCTTCGCTTTCTGCCGCTTCACGTCCAACCTCTGGATTAGCTCCTGCGCCTAAACCACGATTACTTTTAGCACCCAGCTGCAGTTTGTGCGGTACGGTCAAACGATCAAGCGCTTGTCTGTCTGTATTAGCACAAACAAACGTCACACCTTTGATACCTTGTTGTACCATGTGTTCAACTGCATTGCCGCCACCGCCGCCAACACCGAATACGGTAAAGCGGGCTTGGCCATTATTATGAGGCTGGTTGTCATCTGGCATGGTGTATTTTGACATAAAAAAGATTCTCCAGTTGCAGATAGTACGATGATCGATGCATGATAAAAAACTTGCAAAAAATACTATCAACTTACTATATATAAATGCATACAAATAAAATTGGGATAATAAAGCTCAAGCTGAGTAAATGTCTGTCCAACCTCTATTTAAAAGCGACACGCCAATCACAATTTGATTTTGCGATTATATAGAGTTTTGCGAAACAAATGTACTCATGTTTAGACTGATACATTGTAATCCAAATACGGTCTTAACTGTTTGCGGCTGAAAAGACTTTTAAAGTATCTTTTTGAGGACACTCGTAAAACGCTGACCAACGTTCTGAAATGTACCTTTTAATCGCCCTTTTTTAATAGCATCCGGTTCACTTTGCTCGCTGTGACGAAACTGCTCACTTTGACTATACAATAACGTACCAAATGCGGTTTGATAAGCACGATCATTAATCTGTATGTTTAACTGCTTAAATGTTTCATCATTATCAAAATGATTATAAGCAGTAATAGCAGGGTGCGTATTGGACAATACTACTGGCATCTTTAGGAGCCTTTTGGCAAAAGGTACCATTCCTTTCATCATACTACCACCGCCAGTCAATACAATACCGCGGTCAATATAACTTAACAGATCAGCCTCGTGCAATTGGCGTACGGCTTCAGTAAATATCTGTACGTAACGCGCCTCGATGATACGGGCAAGATTGTACAAACTAACGTTTACCTCATCATTGGTACCTTGAGGTCTAAACATAAAAAAAGCACTTGGATCCATGCTATTGATATCAACGGTACCATGCGATTTCTTAAGTTTTTCAGCTTCTATCATAGATATACCAATATCTGCTGATATGTCCATCGTTACTTCATGACTGCCACTTGCAATGCAATGGGTAAAGATAAGTTTGTTTTCTTTATACACACAAATACTCGTCGTACTGGCGCCTATATCTATTAGACAAACGCCTTGTTGGCGCTCCTCGTTCATTAGGCTGTATTCTGCACTTGTTACGGCATCAAACACGATATGATCAATCCCAACGTCACAACCTTGAAGTAGCTTTTGAATGTTTTGACGGCTAGACACTGGCATCATCATCATGTGATACATGACGGTGATATTTTTTGCAATCATCTCAATGGCATCATCAACCATCGTATCTTGCTCATCAATATAAATACCTTGCTGGCAACAATGCATCAGATAGTAATCAGAGGGCAGATCCTGCGACTTGGCATTGGACAACGCTTGCACCATGTCTTTTGCGCGTACCACATCTTCCTCAACTGCGACATTGCCAATGCTGTTTGTGCTGGATAGTTCAGGGGTTGCTAAAGTCAGCCATACGCTATGCACACGGCAGTTTGCGGTGTCTTCAGCATCTTGAATCGCCTGCTTTATCGCACCTTGCAAACGCTCTCGATGCTTGATTTGACCTTGATAAAAATCGCTATTTTTGACTTGTCCGACACCCATAATGCGAATATCTTTTGCAGACACGACACTACCGATCACGACATAAACTGCAGTGGCACTTAAGTGGACAACAACCAGATTCTCAGTATTTTTCATGTTACCAAACAAATTATCGCTAAACAGGAAACTAAATGACGTTTCCATTAAATCATTAAGACAGTACTATCTCAAAAGGGTTTCATCAAAAACGCAGAGATCGATAGTACAAAGACTGTAAAACAATTGTAGCTATCGCATCACAACCTATAATCATCAACAAATTAAGTGGCAGGCTGATCCGCTAAAGCTAAAGGTACGGCTTGTTGATTATTATTTTTCCAAGCAATAGTAAAACCATTTTTATAACGCAAATCTATCGACTGCATATTGTCACGACGATCACTTAACTGATTGCTTAGAAGCTGGCTTAAATTAAGCAGTTTTTGGGCAGTATTCTCATTATCAACGATAACACGTAAACCGTTATCAAAGCGTACCAACCAGGTCATGCGGGGTGTCAAAATAATATCTTCAACCTGCATATCAAGTGGTGCGTACCAGTCATTAATTTGCTGCATTTGTTGCATAATCACAGGTGCTTGATTTATCTCACCTTGTAGCGTAGCAAACTTCGATCTTGTAAGCTCTTGGCTATCAACAGGTACAAATACGGCGCCTTTGGCATCTACCAGCCGCTCTGTACCAAAGTTGGCTACCGCCTGCTTAGGTAGCGCAGCAATTACGATACCTTTTTGCCAATCACGAGTAACACTGACTTGATCGACCCAAGCCAGCCCCATAGCAATATCTCTTAGTCCCTGCAAATCTGTGGTAAAAAAGCTACTGACCGATTGCTGATTCATCGTTTGTTGCAGTGCTTGATGTTGAGCCGTCGACAAATTCTGTGCATCAACTTGTATAGATGCAGGTGGTGCATCGCGTAACGCTTTGCCACCCATAACCAGTATAAGTAGTAATAGTGCGACTACCAGCGTCATAAAAAAATATCTGACCCAATTGGGCATTTGCAAGCTGGCGGTTGGGCGACGGGCATCATCACTCAGCAAGTCAGTTGTTCCATTGACAGTTTGAGCCATAACCGCATTTGCCCCTATACCCTATATGTTATTAATTAAATGAATGTACAAACCAGATCAAGACACTATTTTAGTAAAACAGCAATATCTTAATAGAAAAAAGTCCTATTCTAAAACCTTATTCGTTAAGATGAAATAAACAACATCACTATATACTAATTATTATAATATTAACGTATTTCGATGCTAAACAATAGCTTATGACATATTATAACTATTGATTTTACACAAGTTTACATGAGTATGTGTCATAGCATGGCTAGCGACACAATTGTAAGCAACATTATATCCGCTTTCAACAATATAATGCCAAAACTAATGTCACTTTATTTAAATAAATAGTAATAAAATTTATTTTTTTATCAAACTAATATCAAGATAGCAATCACTCTAGTAATAACAAACAAATGTCAAAAAATTATCTGCTTTTTTAAATCGTTTGTGCCAGTATATGCCAGCATAACGTATCAAAATCCATTCCACGTGCTTTGGCTGCCATCGGCACTAAACTATGACTGGTCATTCCTGGTACTGTATTGATCTCAAGCAGCCAAAAATTCCCTTTATTATCTTGCATGGCATCGATGCGTCCCCAACCTTTGGCATCAACTGCCCGAAAAGCTGCCAAACTTAAGGCTTGCAAATGCTTTTCATCACTACTGCTAAGACCACAGGGAATATAATAACTGGTGTCGTTGCGATTGTATTTTGCTTCAAAATCATAGAAGCTGCTAACATCAGCAGGCTCTAGACGAATGACTGGATAAGCTTCATCATCAATAATGACAATCGTGAATTCGCGACCCGTAATCCAGCGTTCAGCCATTACCGCATCACCGCATTGGACAGCCGTTGCATAAGCGGCAGGAAGCTCATCGAGGTGATTGACCTTTGTCATACCAATGCTTGAGCCTTCATGTACAGGCTTTATAATGAGTGGTAAACCCAGCATGTTGACCACTTGCTGCCAATCGGTGTCGGCCGTAAGCAAAGCAAATGGCGCTGTCGATAAGCCGCAGCCTTGCCATAATTGCTTGGTGCGAACCTTATCCATTCCAAGCGCAGATGCTAAAATGCCTGAACCTGTTTGTGGGATACCAAACCACTCCAGCACCCCTTGTAATAAACCGTCCTCTCCGCCGCGCCCGTGCAATACGTTAAACACACGGTCATAATCACGTAGCTCGGTAATATCTTGGTCTTTAGGATCGAAGTGCGTGGCGTCAATGCCTTTATTCTGTAGCTCCTGTAGTACAGCAGC
>JARIAA010000208.1 GCA_029264635.1 Psychrobacter sp.
TGCCCATCATCCTTATGAGCTAGGGGCGAGCCTTTATATGCCAGCGACTCGCGAAGATATTTGGCAAGTCATTAAACGTGACAAGTTACCTACAATCAACAGTATTATTATTTGTTTAGAAGATTCCGTTAGCCATAATGATGTCGAGCTGGCATTAGCACGATTGCAAACGCTGCTTAATACATGGTCGGCACATGCCGATAGTATTAATGAGCCCTCAAGACAAGCTGGCTTTCAATCAGATCAGCAATCAGATCAGCAATCAAAGCTGCCAACGCGACCTTTAGTTTTTGTGCGACCACGTAATCCGACTATGCTACAAAAGCTCGCAGATTTTGACCATATTGAGCTTGTCGATGGCTTTGTCCTGCCTAAAGTGGATATGTGCAGCCTATCTCATTGGCGGATGGCGTGTCAGAATGTCAGTACTGAGCAGCTATTGATGCCAACGTTAGAGACTGCCGCTTTATTTGACCCTCATCATAATCAAGAGCTGGCGATTGGCTTTAAAGAGGCTTTTAGCCAGCCAGTCTTTGCCTTGCGTATCGGCGGTAATGATTTATTTGCGGCACTGCGCCTGCGTCGACCTAAAAACAGTATTGTCTACGACACCCCAATTGGTACCATTGCTTATCAGTTGCTTGGCTGTTTTGTACCTCATGGTTTTTATCTGACCGCCCCAGTCTTTGAGTATCTAGATCAGCCAACGCTGTTTATGCAAGAGCTGATGCGTGATGTGAGTTTGGGACTGGTTGGTAAGACCGTCATTCATCCAAGCCAGATTGCGTTGGTGCAACAAGCGTACTGTGTTCCTCTTAGCATGCTCGATGAGGCGCAAGCGATATTACATAGCGAGGCAAAAGCGGTATTTAAATATAACAATACGATGCTAGAGCCTGCCACTCACCGTGCTTGGGCAACTGAAATCGTTAACCGAGCAGAAGTATTTGGGACGATTAACGATGGTCACACTGACTATCAAGCGCGGTTGTAGAGCGTAATATCGTAAACTGATCATAAAAAAGCCGCTATCACATTCATGATAACGGCTTTTTTATGATGCGCTCTTTAGCATACTAAATACATTGTGCTAAAAATTTACGAATCACAGTGTTTACCTGCTCAGGCTCTTCTACCGTTGCTGTATGCCCTGCCCCTTTGATCACCGCAAACTTTGAACCCACAATAGCAAAATGCATGCGCTCTGATTTTTCATAAGGGGTAGCGACATCTTCATCACCGACCACAATCAATGTCGGCGTCGTGATACTGCCAAGCTGATCATAAACGCCCTCACGCTCAATCACACCCATTGTGGCTTTAGTGACCCCAACTTTATGATTGTCTTGTATTTTTGCTAGCCACGCTTTGCATTCAGATTTGCGTGCCTTGTCTGTCAAAAAGGTATTGCCAAACATAATTGGCATCACTTTTTTACTCACCCGCTTCATACCTAGCCAGCGAATTGCTGAAATCAACTTGCGATATTGCGGTGCAGACTTCGGGTCTTCAGGATCAGCTGATGTCTCTAATAGGATCAATGATGATAAGCGCTCTGGATGATTGATAGCGATACGCTGCCCAATAAACCCGCCCATCGACAAGCCAACAAAATGACATTCATCTATGCTAAGCGCGTCAAGTAACGCAATAGCATCTTTAGCTAACGTATCCATATCATAACCAGACTTGGTAATCTCTGATTGTCCTTGGCCGCGAAAGTCAAAAGCAATACAGCGATATTCGTCTTTGAAGTGTGCCACTTGCGCATCATACATCTGTGTACTCCACAGCAAACCATGGGCAAACATAATGGTAGGTTTTTGCTGATCGTCAGGGGCACTATCTTCGTAATAGATATTAGCATCATTCATCTGAATATGGGGCATAGCTGTCTCCTTGTTTGGTGGGTGGTTATTGAAAAAGATTTATTAGCACATCTTTAAGTACAGCAGTGTTTTAGCATAAGTCACACGTTATTTATTTCATAGCTCTATTTCTGACTCACTATATAGCCAAATTTGCATACATACATCCCAACAAGTCACCTTTATTTTGTAACTGTGATTTTACACCTCATATTTTATTAAGTGGTCTGTGGCGCTCATAAAACCCACTTTTATAATTAGACTAAACTGCTATAGTGATGAGTATCCGCCTATCTCTTTATTCGGTGAGAATTTTGAGCTATTAACTGACATTTGAACAAGGACAACGAGCATGTCACAAAACCTAGTCGACTACCAAGTAGACAACCATATTGCTACTATTACCATGAATGATCCTAAAACGCTAAATGCCTTTAGCACGCCACTGAAAAGCGCGATTATGGATGCTCTGGATAAAGCGGATAGTGACAAAGAGGTACGCGTGATTGTGCTACAAGGCGGCGGTAATAATTTTTCTAGTGGTGGTCATATTGGTGAGATGCTGGAGAATGGCATGGCGTCAGAAGCACTCGTGGCAAAGCTTGATTTTATGCTTCGTGAAGTGGCTGAGGTAAGCTTAAAGCTGCGTAATATTCATAAGCCTATCATCGCTAAATTAGAAGGTGCCGTAGCGGGCGCTGGTATGAATTTGGCATTGACTTGTGATTTTCGTATTGCGGCTGACAACGCAAAATTCGTCCAAGCTTTTGTGAATATCGGTTTGATTCCTGATGCAGGCGGTATTTACTTGCTCAATCAGCTAATCGGGGCTGCCAAAACGACTGAGCTTGTTATGCTAGGCGACAAGCTCACTAGCGATGATGTCGCGCGTCTAAACCTAGTCAATAGTGTTGTGAGCAAAGATGAGCTTGACGCCAGCGTACTGGCATTGGCAACGCGCTTAAGCAACCTGCCCGGTAAAGCCTTGTCATCGATGAAGCATATGATTAACGTCCATGCTTTTTCTGGATTGAACGAAGCACTGGATATAGAAGTCGATCAACAGACTATGATGGCAAAAACGGATGATTTTAAAGAAGGGATTACCGCTTTTATGGAGAAGCGTAAGCCGGTTTATCGGGGTGAGTAGTTAATATTTTTTGGATTTAGCTCATTCTAAAGTAGCCATTTAGCGCTCACTTTTATGAGCTATCAAGTCATTCTATCGATATTAGCTTTTACATCATAACTGACCTGCTTGGATAACTGTTTATCGATTGGATAGTTTTGGACAATCGATAAAAAATACTGAGCTACGGTTACCACTTGTTCAATTATATCTTTGGCGACAATGGCTTTGATATCAGCTTGTTTGGCAAGTTTAAGAAGATGCGCTAAGGTTGGCTCCATAGCTTCGCCACTAATATCCATCTGATGACAGCCGTTAAATCCAGTGTTG
>JARIAA010000216.1 GCA_029264635.1 Psychrobacter sp.
GTGCAAGGTTATGACTCTATCGCGCTCAAAGCCGACGTCGAGCTTGGTGGTACCGATCAAACCTTTAATATTTTGATGGGACGTACTTTGCAAGGTCGTTACGGGCAAGAGCCGCAAGTTTGTATTACGGTGCCGATTTTAGAGGGTTTGGACGGCGTCAATAAAATGTCTAAGTCACTAAATAACTATGTTGGCATTTATGATGCACCGGGCACGATGTACCAAAAACTCTTATCCATGCCAGATACTCTGATTCGTCGCTACTTTGAATTTTTAAGCTTTAAACCGATGGAAGAGGTTGAAGCATTAATGGCAGAGATGGAAAATGGCCGCAATCCACAAGAAATCAAACGTATTTTAGCTGAAGAGTTAATCGAGCGTTTTCATAATGCCGATGCTGCGGCCAATGCCCATAAGTCAGCGGGTAACGTACTAGCCGATGGCGAGCTGCCAGTCGATTTACCTGAGATTACGTTGGATTTAGAAGGGCAAGCGTCATTATTTATCACCCAAATTCTAAACCAAGCAGCGCTTACTAAAAATAACTCAGCCGCTAAAGACATGGTCAAGCGCGGCGCGGTAAAAGTCAACGGTGAAGTGGTTGATGCAAGCTTTAGCTTAACCGCTGGCCAGACGGCGATTATCCAAGCAGGTAAAAAAGCTTATGCAAAGGTGACGGTTGGTTAAAGCGTTTAAGCGTTAATAAAGAAGTTAAATGAAATAAAGTATTTTGTCAGTCCATCATGGCTTAAGGAGAGAGAGATGTTAGACCTTCCTACGTTGTCAAGTAACGGAATTACCCTTAAGCCGTTGACCCTAAATCATACCGATGACTTAATAAAGGCTTGCCAAGATGGTGAGCTTTGGAAAATAAACGAGACTTCTGTGCCAGCACCAGACAAGGTCATCGATTATATTAATACTGCGTACTCAATGCTCGACAGACAAGCTTTTGTCGTCATCGATGAATCAACGGGTAGAGCAATTGGCTCAACAAGCTTTCATGATATTTTACCGTCTGTAAAACGTTTAGAGATTGGTTATACTTGGTATGCCAAATCTCACTGGCGCACGCATGTCAATACGACCTGTAAACTTATGCTGCTCACCTATATATTTAAAACCCTAGAGTACCAAACCGTAGGCTGGCGCACAGATATCGGCAACCATCGCTCACAAAAAGCGATTGAACGTTTGGGCGCCAAAAAAGATGGCGTTATACGCGGCAATCGGGTTTGCCGCGACGGCGTTATCTCAGATACAGTGATGTATAGTTTAGTCAAGTCCGAGTGGCCACAAGTAAAAGCAGTATTAACGCAAAAGCTTAATCAAAACTACTACCATTCATCATGAATATAAATAAGAATCTTATGTCGCCAAAAAACCAAAATAATATTTCTCAAGGCATCTACCGCCACTACAAAGGCAATCTTTATCAAGTTTTGCATACCGCTCAGCATTCAGAAACTGAAGAATTGCTAGTCGTTTACCGCTGTCTATACGGAGAATACGGTGTGTGGGTACGACCACTTACGATGTTTGCTGAAACGGTCATGATAGATGGTGAAGAAGTACCACGGTTTGAATTAATTAAACCCTTAGCAGATTAGTTTAAGAAGAAGAGGAAGCTTATATATGATACTGCATAAGAATGTCCCTCTTCTTCTCCAATTATTGATATTTCTCATTCAACTTAGCATTTTCTTACTCATTGATTGGCTAGATGTCCGTTACAATCAACAACTGCCTATATCAGATACGCTATTTTGGTCAATAACTATTCCTATCGCTTGGCTTGTTTATACCTCAATATCTTATTATTATTCTCACAATCGCTTGAGTGCGGCTATTCAAGGTTTACTACAAACCTTAGTTTCTTACACTGTAGTCGTTGCTATTATGCTGTTTTTCCATCAATGGATTGGCGGTTCATTTTAAGCAATGCCAAATCTCTCCTGACATCATTTTATGTAGAATAATGATTTATTTTATTACTAACCCTCTAAAAAGCCCTTTAATACTTTATAAAATTCAACGGGTGCATCCATCGGTATCGCATGACCCGCCTGCGGTAATACAACTTCAATAGCATGAGGTAGCATATGGGTGACTTTCTGCTGCCATTGTGAATCGTACAATTTGGATTGGCCACCGATTAAGTTCACGACTGGGATAGTGACTTTTTCTATCACGTCCCGAAAATCGTAAGGTAGCTCCAAGTAGGCCTGCAAACAACGCATCTTATGCTGCCAAGTCCTATGATCAAAAAATACCAACTTGCGATCATTTTGATGAGTTAACAGCTGTATGATCGCTTTTGAGCGCAAACGATTGACAGATAGTAAAGAAAACAGTCGTTCGACATCAGTGACGCGGCGTTTGATAGCAAATGGCAGATGCGTAAAGCTGTCAATTTTGGCATAAGGTAGGGTCATATCGACTACGTTGTGAAAGATATCGAATACCTCTTGCTGACGCGTCCCAAACAACCCTCCTTGCCAGTCGGACTGATTATGGATAGTAGGACTTTGATCAATATTTAGATAATGGCTGACTCGCGCTATACCATACTGTTCAAAATATGCCCACATTACTTGCGCGCCCATTGAAATAGCGGCAACAGGCAAAGACTCTATTTTAAGCTCATGGCAAATTTGCTCAATCACTTTATCGATATCGTCGGCATACTGACGCACAAAATCAAACTGCGTTAAATGAATAGATTTTGCTTCGCCAAAACCTCTAAAGTGCGGTAAATAGAATTGATATTTGCCCATGAGCGGTAAGATAAACGGCAAAAACTCACGCGCATCCATGCCATACGCGTGTAGCATGAGCACAGGTTTACCTTTGCCAAGCACTGAGACAGGGATTGTGTTACCGTCAGTAGCAGCAACGCTTATCGTCTGCAACTGATACTGCGTCGGTAGCGTAAGCTGTTTTCTTATCATAAAATACCATCATCTTATTTTAATTGTATCAAACTATCTTAATATCAAAATACTTAGCACAAAACGTCTTTATATTAGTAATAGTAGACTGTTATAGTGAAAACAGTCAAGCTGAACATAACATAAGTACAAAAAGTATCCAGCAGTAAAAAGTAACCGACGCAAGTAGTTAATAATCAAGTCAACAGTCAAAAATTTTTAAAACTCAAAAGGATGTTGGTTTATGAGTAGAGCGACATTGTCGGGACTGGATAATAGCCTTTATCCGCAAATCTGGGCGCAGCAGACGTTTGCAGATCCGCATAGCTTATTGATGGCGCTATTGCTAAACGGTCTTACGCTAGAACCAAAAGATTTTACCAAGCAGTTACTGGCAAATGATATTTATCAAGATTGGATTAATGCTTCGGTGTTTGGACGCTATATCCAGCGCAGTTTTGCCGCTTTTTATAGCCAGACTGAAGACCATTTTAATATGGATATGCCAGCGATATTTCGCTCTGAGCTGATGCGCCATGCTCAGTACCTGCCGTTAGAACAAGTATTGTTTGTTGCCGGCACTATGCCCAAAAGCGTCCGCGTCGATAAGCTGTTTACCAGTACCGTCAATCCTGCCACTGCCGTGCTAGAGGCAAAAAAAACAAAACAGAATCTACTAAAGTCAGGGCGAGGGAGCAGCCAAACCTTAATAATCAATCAGATAAAAATTGCCAGCAAGCAAGTGATTGGCTTCCCAATACGTCACAATAAGCACACCAGCGAGCGCACCCGTAATGAAGTATTGATTTTGGATTTCCAAAACTTACGCTTAGTCAATGAGCAAGATCTAAATGGTGATACGATAAACAATACGGTGACGCCAGGTGACACCGCCGTATTGCTTCGTTATTATGAACTGAACTGAGGATGTGCACGTCGATATTTTAGACATTAAGCATTTAGGTGTACAAAAAATGATAGAGGCAGGTTTTAATTATCTTGCTTATTATCTTGCTTAGCGATAGTGAGACCATTATAGGTTTGCGCAACGGGCATGACTTCTAAACGATTGATATTAATATGGGCAGGAGATTCTATAAGCCATAACAATATATCGCCAATATCGTCTCCAGTCATCGTTTTAAAGCCATCATAAACCTGCGCTGCTTTCTCGCCATCACCATGATAACGCACAGTTGAAAACTCAGTACCAGCGACGTTACCTGGTTCAAGATTAGTGACTCGTACCTGCGTACCTAGCAGGTCTGCGCGCATATTTAAGCTAAACTGCTTTACAAAGGCTTTGGTTGCACCATATACATTACCGCCAAAGTACGGCCAAGTACCAGCGATAGAACCGACGTTGATAATATAACCGCTATAGCGTGCGACCATCGCTGGCAAGATGGCATGCGTCACTGCCATTAAGCCTTTAACATTGGTATCAACCATGCGCATCCAATCATTAAGACTAGCATTTTGAGCAGGCTCTGTACCGAGGGCTAGTCCCGCATTATTGACTAACACATCAATTTGGCTAAACCCCTCTGGCAAGTCGGTAATAATTTGTGCGATAGAATCGGTGTCGCTAACATCCATGACAACGGGTAAAAATAACTCACCCAACTCATCTGCTAAGGCATTGAGCTTTTCAAGGCGTCTAGCGCAGCCAATTACTTGATGACCTTGCGCAACCAAACGTTCAGCCAATGCTTTACCAAATCCAGCGCTTGCACCTGTAATTAATACGTTCATAACTTATCCTTCGTACATTTTTAAAACGCTTTAAATTAAGTTTATCGCTATCATTGATAATGATTAAGTTGCTTACCAAATATTTTGTCACCTGCATCGCCAAGTCCTGGAATGATATAACCATTTTCATTCAAGTGGCTGTCTAAAGCAGCGGTAAAAATAGTCACATCAGGATGGGCTTCATTTACTAGACGTACTCCTTCAGGAGCCGCGACTAATACCAACGCTTTGATATTTTTACAACCATGTCTTTTTAACATGTCGATGGTGGCCACCATAGAGCCACCCGTTGCTAGCATCGGATCAACAATCAGTGCGGGGCGTTTGTCCATGTGACTGACAAACTTTTCAAAAAATGGCACAGGTTGCAACGTTTCTTCGTCACGCTGTAGACCGACAACGGAGATTTTTGCCGTTGGGATCAAATCAAGTACGCCATCAAGCATACCAAGACCGGCGCGCAAAATAGGTACAACGGTTGCCGTTTTGCCGATAATTTGCTCACCTTCTATCTCACCGCACCAACTTTCCATTGGAAAAGTCTCAATTTCAAAATCGCGGCTCGCTTCATACGCCATCAAGCGCGCAAGCTCTTTGGTTAGCGTACGAAATTTATAAGTACTACAGTCTTTTTCGCGCATGAGGCTGAGTTTATGACGGACTAGCGGATGATCGATTACTGTAATTTTTAAACCGTTATTTAAGTCACTCATAAGAACTCTCTTTGTTTTTAGGCAGATACTTGTGCAGACACTTCGGTTGCCATTTTAGACCGACTATGTTTGACTATAGAGTGCTATGACAAGTGAAGCCGCGTTTAGACTTGCTATGATACCAAAAAAACCACTTTTCTGATGAATAATCTTATGACCAAACAACCAGCAAACGCCCAAAACGACAACAATCAGACTAATACAGATCAAACTGATGAAAGCACAAGCTCTCTTGAAACAAGAGTAGCAGAAATAGAAACGCATCCCTTTGGTCCTGTTTTACCACCAGAGGCTACCGTCATGATGATGGGTAGTTTCCCACCAACCGCTGATAAATGGGCAATGCGCTTTCACTATCCAAACTTTTACAATGATATGTGGCGTATCTATGGCGGTGTATTCTTTGATGATGTGGACTACTTTAGAGTAGGCGAGGAGAGGCGTTTTGATCCTGAACGTATTCGCGCCTTTATGTTTGAGCGTGGTATCGCTTCTTGCCCGACCGTAAAGCAGGCCATCCGTGAGACGGGGAATGCGTCTGATAAAAACCTAACTGTCGTAACGCCTGTCGATCTAGATACTATTCTGCCTCAAGTCCCAAAGGTTAAGACATTATTTACGACAGGCGGTAAGGCAACCGAAGTATTGCTCAGCTTATTAGCAAAGCCACCTGCCAAATCCAAGTATCCCAAGACCAATCAAAGTATGGATTATCCTTATGAATGGCAAAATACAGATAACAAAAAAGCTGAGACTAACAATTTAACTTTATATAGACTACCGTCAACGTCACGCGCCTACCCTTTAGCATTAGATAAAAAAATTGAAGCCTATAAAGACTTCTTTAAAAAGATAGGTAAGCTATAAAAACGTCATATATAGATGGTTGATATATAGAAGAGATAAGCGATTTTAAGCAAAAAAGGCTGTTTATAATAAAAATAAAACTATTTTTAGGGTTAACTCACTGATAAATAAACATTATTAATAATAGGCTTAGATAATATTAAGAATAGTAGACAAACCCCTTGACCCCCTTATAAAACCGCGTATAATGCGTCCCAGTCGAAAGGGAAGCTGCTTAAGCAAATGATTCATCATTGATTAGGGGAGCGAATAGTTTGAATTTTAGATCCAACTACCGAGGTAGTTTGGCTGAAGACTTTCAAACGAAATAAAAAATACTTGTTGACTTACCAATTAAAGCGTCTATAATACGCACCTCGATAAGGGTAGAGACAGATTGAAGCTAACAAGTTTAGCGAAATCAGAATCGTAACTTACCGAAACAAAATTATAAAAGAGCTTGACAAACCGATCCATTGTGATATGATAGTCAGCTCGCTAGATAGAACGACCTA
>JARIAA010000218.1 GCA_029264635.1 Psychrobacter sp.
GTCTTTACCGAGGTAGGCGATGCGGTACTGATCAATGACCCTATCTATACGCCTTTTATGACCAAAGTTGAGCAAAATGGTCGCACGCTAGTGACCTCTTTATTAAAGGAGGGCGAAGGGAAGTATCGTCTAGATTTAGCAGATATCGAAGCGAAGATAGTCGAACATGACATTAAGCTATATTTGCTTTGCAATCCGCATAATCCGGGCGGGCGAGTGTGGACGAAGGATGAGCTTGAGGCATTGCTTACGCTTTGCAAAAAGTATGAGGTGGCGATAGTCAGTGATGAGATTCATCAAGATTTAACCTTGAGCGCTCACTCCTTTACGCCTTTTTTGACCCTTGCAAAAGGCTATGAGCACAATGTGGTCAGCCTGACGTCGATGACCAAAACCTTTAACGTCGCCGGTATCAAAGGCTCGATGATATTTGCCAAGGATGAGGCGTTACTCAGAAAAATCAGTCAGCAGCAGCAGTTAAATGACGAGTACGAGCTGAACTTATTTGCTTATACCGCTATGCGCAGTGCTTATGAGCATGGCGGTGCATGGCTTGAGCAGGCATTGAGGTATATCGAAGCCAACATCGACTTGACCTTGCAGTTTTTAGAGGAGCATCTGCCTGATATTAAGGTGATGCGCCCAGAGGCCTCGTATTTGATATGGCTAGATTGTTCGGCGTATGGTCAAGACGACCAAATGCTTTATGACACCTTAAGAGACGCGAAAGTTGAGCTAAATGCAGGTATCAAGTATGGCGTGGGAGGACATTTGAAAATGCGCCTAAATGTGGCGTGTCCCAAAGCGCTGCTGCTAGAGGGGTTACATCGTATACACAGAGCTTTTAGTGATATCGTCAATCCACTATAAAATTGGCACGCTACGCGCTGCTGGTATTAATTTTATAATAGATCGACTATATCACAAATGAACAATAAAAAAGGCTGGACTACCAACGTAGACCAGCCTTTTGATACTTTTAAAAGCTTAACTATACTTGCTTGTCGTTGGCCTCATTCTCAGTCTCCTCACGCATCAGCTCCCATTCATCTTGCTGAGCCAATATCGAGCCTTCGAGCGCCTCTGAGGTTTCTCCCTCCTCCCACGGCGCATTCTCGGGCAACTCTTCGATATGAATGGTCTTTATATTGTAATCAGGCTGATAGGCGAGATCATAACGCGCCGCTTTAATCACCGAGACCATCATCATTGATAGAATGATAATGAGCGGTGCACCTGCGATGATCGAAGCGGTCTGCAAGGTTTGCAAATCGCCCAAAAACATCAAAATAGCAGGTAATAAACACAACGTGAATGCCCAAAATAGGCGATTCCAGCGGTGCGGCTCATCATCCACTTCCACTTGTACGACAGACGCCAAGATATAAGAGATGGAGTCAAAAGTCGTCGCTGTAAAGATAGTGGCCAAAAAGGTAAAGACGGCGATGACTAAATAAGACATTGGCAGACTATTCAAGATAGCAAAGATAGCGGCCGTGGGCGATTCATTATTTAGAATATCAACCACATCGACAATGCCAGTGAGCTGTAGATAAAGACCATAGTTACCTAAGATAACCATAAACATGGCACAGCCAAGCGAGCCGTAGAACATCGATCCTAACACCATGTTACGAATCGTACGCCCTCTAGAGATTTTGGCGATAAACAGTCCAATCGTTGGCGCAAAGACCAGCCACCATGCCCAATAGAAAACGGTCCAATCTTGCGGAAAAGTGGTGTGCTTAAAGCCGAATTCTTGGAAGTCTTTGAAGGGTTCAACATAGGTCATCATGCGCGGCATTTCGGTGATGGAGCGCCCGATGGCCTCTAAGCCTGTATTAAAAATAAAGACGGTCGGTCCGACGATCAAAATAAATAATAAGAAGACGACGGCTAAATAAAAGTTGATATTGGAGAGTTTTTGAATCCCGCCTTTGAGTCCTTGATAGGCACTATAAGCAAAAATCATCGTGGTAATAAGCAACACCACAATCTGCATAGTGATGTTACGCGGTAAACCAAAGAGGTTATATAAGCCTTCATTGATGAGCGGCGAGGCAAGACCCAGCGTCGTCGCGCCGCCACCGACCATACCGAACACAAATAACACATCCAGCATTTTGGCCCAATTGCTACCCGCGAGCTTTTCACCCAATAGTGGCATTAAGGTTTGGCTGACTTTAAGCACAGGTGTCTGGCGCACATAATAAAAATAAGCGATAGGTACGGCTGGCACTAAGTAGATGGCCCAAGCGACAGGTCCCCAGTGAAAGATACCGTATGTGGTCGCCCAGCGGATAGCATCTGGCGTACCGCCTGCAATATTAAAAGGCGGGCTTTGATAATAATACGCCCACTCGATGAGACCCCAGTAAAGAATACTGGCACCGATCCCGCCGCAGAACAACATCGACGCCCACGAAGCATCGGAGAATTCAGCGGTTTCTTCTGGACGACCTAATTTAATCTTGCCGATATCAGATATTACGATGTAAATCACAAACAACATCGCAAGGACGCCAAACACTAAATAAGCGAAACCAAAGTTGTCTCCTACAAACGCGCGCGCGATGCCCACCCAAGCTTTGCCCTGCTCGGGAAAGAGAATCAAGGGGATGGCGATACTGAAGAGTATGACGAGCACCATACCAAACGTAAACTTGTCAATGCGGGTATCTGGTACGTGATCGGGCCGCCACTGCGGAATCGACATACCCACATCGAAAGTCCCCAAATGAGGCGCTTTATGATGTTTTGATCGTGCTTTTACGTAGTCTGGAAGGTATTGTTTTGAAGAGGGGTTGGCCTTATTAGTGAGCTTTTGACTATTACCAGAGTGACCCATCTGTTTTCTCCTGTTTAAATATTAACGCTAAAAATGACAGCAATAAGCATGCAAGAGGGCTTTATCTCATACCAAGTTTATAGATGATCTCAATGCTAAAGAGTCGTACACATAAGCGCCAATCGCTTTTATCTCAAGCGATGATAGTAGCTCATGCAGCGTTTATAGAGATGGCAGCCATTTGCACTTTTGGCAGCGCTGCGTTTAAAGAGATTATCTGACATGGCATTATTGAACGAGAGCGTGTTATCGACTGCGATAATGCTTAATGTTTAATATAATTAAAACCATTTTAAAATCAGTGTAGTGTCGCGCTGCTGGAATGAGTTTTGCGCAGCCTCTGTCAGCTTAGAGACAGCACATAAGTGACATTCATACCAGTAGCGTTTAGCAAAAGATGTGCTAGTCTTATTTAAAATTGGCGATAGCAAAAAATCTGAGTGGCAGCATCATAACAAGTTTTTCTGACTTTTATTGCTTTTATATCTCATAAGTCATAAATATTTCGGAATGATGATTCAACGTTTAGACTTAAAAACTGCTATAACAAACCTAAATCTGTGAGGTCTACAAACTCTTTGTTTCCGTGAATGGTATACATTCTGCGCCCAATGTCTGGATAATTACAGATATCGATCGGTGGTCGGCTACCGCCCATTAAGTAGACAGCGTCAGCAGCACT
>JARIAA010000283.1 GCA_029264635.1 Psychrobacter sp.
ATCCAGAGGCACCATGGAAATGACCAACCCATCACCAAATCATCAATCTAATGCTCAGGGATCATTTGGTGCCATTTTGCAGCAAGCCCGCAAAAGTAAGCAAATTAGCTTAAAAGAGGTGGCAGGAGAGCTATTCATTTTAGAGCGTCATTTACAAGCGCTAGAAAATGAAGATTTTGCTGCTTTGCCGCAGGTGACCTTTGCGCGTGGTTTTGCCATTAACTATGCAAAATTTTTGGATTTAGACCCTATAAAGGTGGCGACAAGTTTTGATGCTGCGTATCCTAATGAGCTAAAAGCCCAATCGGTAAATAATATCGATACGCCGTTACGTCCAATGGGTACCTTGCAGCGTGACAGCCATAGTCGTATTCGCTTCAATCCATTGTTGATACTTGCCGTCATAGGCTTGATTATCTTAGCGGTGTTTTTATTTCGTATGGTCAGTAACGCAAGTCAAGATAATAGCGAACCTTTAGCAGTCATTGAGGATCTATCAGCCTCAGAGCAGGCGCAAGGCGCTGCGATTAATAAGTTTGATAGTGCCAATCTCAATAGCGTTGGTGCCTCAGGCTCAGCTCTGAATCTGGGTGACGGTAATGACGCAAGTAAAGTCGCTTTGGAGGTCACTATTACTGACAATACTAAGGTAGATATTACTGATGCGACGGGCAGCAGCTTGATGTCAGGTAGCCAAGCCAATGGGAATTATAAACTGCTTGGTACACCGCCATTTAATATTCAAATTGATAATACTGATAACGTCAGTTTATTACTGAATCAAGAGTCTGTTGCGTTAAATGATTATGCAGCAGGCAAGCAAGCAAACTTTGCACTGTCGCCTTAATGCATCAGTCTTTATTATTGATTACTATCTTTATTAGCTCTTGTATATAGTTTTAAGTTATCGATTTTTTATAACACATCTCATAAAAGCTAAGACAGTCTACATTATCTTATCTTTTGCTCTGATTGAAGGATTTTATATGTCAACGTCATCGCCTATTACCCGCCGTCCTACCAAAAAAATCTACGTTGGTGATGTCGCGATTGGCGGCGATGCACAGATTAGTGTGCAAAGTATGACCAACACTGACACCTGTGATGTAGCGGCAACCGTCGCACAGATTGAGCGCTGCGTTGAAGCGGGTGCTGATTTTATGCGAGTATCTACGCCTACGATGGAGACAGTTGAGGCCTTCGGTAAAATCCGTAAGCTTGTCAGCGTCCCTTTGGTTGCAGATGTCCATTTTGATCATAAAATTGCGCTTGCAGTCGCTGAAGCTGGCGCAGATTGCTTACGTATCAATCCTGGCAATATCGGTAGCGACGCTAAAGTTCGAGAAGTGGTAGCCTGTGCCAAATATCACAATATTCCTATTCGTATTGGAGTCAATGCAGGTTCTTTAGAAAAAGACATCCAGCGCAAATATACTGAGCCAACAGGCGAGGCAATGCTTGAGTCTGCGATGCGCCATATTGATATATTAGAGCGACTAAACTTTGATCAGTACAAGGTATCGGTCAAAGCAAGTAATGTGTTTTTGACTTTGGATGCTTATCGCTTGATATCAGCACAGATTGATAATCCGCTACATCTAGGCGTTACGGAGGCGGGTGTTTACCGTACGGGAGCAGTCAAATCTGCTATTGCCCTTGGTGGATTATTGTTAGATGGTATTGGTGATACGATTCGTATTTCCTTGGCAGCCGAGCCAGAGGAAGAGATCAAGATTGGCTTTGACATCTTAAAATCACTTAATATTCGCTCCAATGGTGTCAACTTCATTGCTTGTCCAAGCTGCTCACGTCAAGAATTTGATGTGATAAAAGTAATGACCGCTCTAGAGGCGCGCTTAGAAGATGTACGCGAGCCGATGAATTTATCAGTGATTGGTTGTAAAGTAAATGGTCCAGGCGAGGCAAAAGAGTCCGATATCGGTATCGTCGGTGCGTCCCCTAAATCACTGGTCTACCGTATGGGCGAAAAAAGTCATCTTATCGACACCGATAATCTCGTTGATGAGATCGAAAGCATGGTGCGCGCTCATGCAAGCGCACTTGAAAAAGCCCGTGAAAATGAGATTATCAGGGTAAAATAGAGTGCTTTGTCACTGTTTAGCATTCTATATAACAACAATAATAAAGAAAATGGCTACAGTATTTGAGGAGATAACCGCATTATGATCAAAGCTATTAAAGGGTTTAATGATATCTTGCCAGAACAGGCAGCAAAATGGCTACAATTAGAAGCAGTATTGGCAAATGTGTTAGCGCGTTATGGCTATGAGCATATTCGTCTACCAATCGTTGAGCAAACTGATTTATTTGCGCGTGCCATTGGCGGTGCTACGGATATCGTCGAAAAAGAGATGTATAGTTTCGCTGACAAGTCTGAGCCACCAACCCCTTTGACCTTGCGCCCTGAAGGGACCGCTGGGGCAGTGCGTGCAGTCATAGAGCACAATTTGCTACGCGGTGATACCCCAAAGCTTTGGTACATTGGACCGATGTTTCGTTATGAGCGTCCGCAAAAAGGTCGCTATCGTCAGTTTCACCAAATAGGGGTAGAGAGCTTTGGTAGCGCACTACCAGATGCTGATTCAGAATTAATCGCGATGACGCATCTGATGTGGCAAGAGTTGGGTCTTAAAGATGAGATGCGCTTGCAGCTAAATAGCTTGGGCGAGATTGATGAGCGTTATGCGTATCGAGATGCTTTAGTTGCTTACTTGACAGACAAGCAAGATCAGCTGGATGAGGATAGTAAGCGCCGTTTGAGCACCAATCCGCTACGCATTTTAGACAGTAAAGAAGCAAGTACACAGGCGCTGCTTGCTGATGCACCCAAACTTGCCGACTTTTTAGGTGCTGAGACCAAAGCGCATTTTGAACAAGTACAAGCTTATCTGACGACGCTTGGCATCGATTATGACATCAACCCGCATTTAGTACGTGGTCTTGATTACTATAATAAAACAGTTTTTGAATGGGTGACTGACAAGCTCGGTAGTCAAGCAACCGTCTGTGCAGGTGGTCGTTATGATGGGCTGGTAGGTCAGCTAAAGTCAATGGATACTCGCGAGAGCAAAGACGATAAACTGCCTGCCAAATCCGAGCCTGCGGTTGGGTTTGCGATGGGGCTTGAGCGCTTATTATTACTAATTGACGCGGTCAACCCTATGCCACCGATGTCTGCCTGTGATGTCTTTGTCGTTGCACATCCAGAGGTATACAGCTCAGGCATCAGTTATGCGCAAAACTTGCGTCATACTCGCCCAGACTTACGAGTTAAAATGGCAAGTGCGACCAGTATGAAAGCACAAATGAAAAAAGCAGATAAGTCGGGTGCGGCATTAACAGTGATTATAGCGCAGCAAGAGCTTGACGATAATACTATTAGCATCAAACATATGCAGACTGGCGAGCAGCAATCAGTAGCACAAGACTGGCTTGCCACAGCAGAAAACTTTACACGTCTGTAGTAGTGCAGTGATGCAACAGTCGCTCTTGAGCAATTAGATTTTAGCAACTAGATTTTATCAGGTAAATAAACATGGCTCAAAATACCCAGTCGCCAAATACAGACAACTCAATGCAAGCGCTTAAACAATATGGCAGCTATATTCTTACTGCTATTTTATTGGCATTAGCCGGTTATTTTGGCTGGACCTATTGGCAAAATAATCATGCACGGGTAGATACGGTTGCCGCTGATCATTATGCAGACATCCAAAGACTGAACGAAGAGGTTAGTCTTGCAGCACAAAATCCAGATTTGGAGCCTGAGGCGCTAACCGCACTGACGGCTAGTCGCACCCAGCTTAATAAAGACATCGATGCACTAGTCAGTACGCATGGAGAGTCAGTTTATGCTTGGCAAGCTCTCCTGATTAAAGCGCGCCAGCAAGTGGATAGCGATGACTTTGCTGGTGCTACTGAATCGTTAAAAAAGGCGTTGGCGATAGATTTGGGTGACGCAGGTCTGCATGCGATTACACGTTTGCGTTACGCGGAGACGTTATTGGCAGCAGGCGATGTAGACGCAGCATTAGCTGAGGCCAATAACGACATGCCAATCTCGTTTGAGGCCAGTCAGCAAGAGTTGTTAGGAGATATTTATTTAGCACAAAACAATGAAGATGCGGCAATCAAAGCCTATACTAATGCTTGGAATCTCATCATCAAAAGACAAGAAACACGAGCCGTCTTAGCGTTGAAGATGGAAAGTCTTGGTATTGTACCTGAGCCAATCAGCGAGCAAGCCAGTCTTATCCAAGCGCCTGCCATGCCTGAGCTGTCAGCAGCAGAGAACATAAGTGTTGATGATAGCGTTAATAATCGTAACGTTTCTGACCAAGCAGCGCAGTAAATCAGCAGTATAATCAACAATGTTATATATTACAGACAATGATGGCGCTATTTATACTCAGTTTCTCAATTTATAGCCCGTTTATCGATAGTTAATTTATTCGTAGTGAGAACACACAATGACCCGATCTATTCGCTTCAGCAACACGATAAAAAGTAAGACCATAAAGTCGACTGTCATGAATGTGGCAGTATTGGCGCTGATGACGACCGCCGTCGTTGGATGTAACCGCGGTATCAAACCTGTCGTATATGATCCCGTTAAACTGGTACAAATTGCCCAGCCTGTTAGCGTGCTGCAACCGATATTTAGTGTCGATGTCGGTAATAAAAAGGCCAGTAAAAAAGACCCTCTTGCGCTACAAGTTGGTTATAGCAATGCGCAAATCGTGACAGCGTCACGTGGTGGTGAGCTCATAGGCTTTGATAATGCAGGTCAGCGCTTATGGTCAATAAATGTCGGTGAGCAGATTACTGGCGGGGTAACGTTGGATGCCACAAGCCAAACCGCGATTATCAGTACCCGTAGTGGTTTAATCATGGCGTTTGATAGTGCGACTGGTGCTAAGCGCTGGGAACATCAGCTGTCAGGTACCGTACTCACGCCTGCATTGGTCAGTAATAACCGTGTAGTATTATCTGCTAACGATGGCTTTTTACATGGCTTATCCTTACAAACAGGTCAATCAATATGGCAATTTGCAACGCAAGTGCCAACTATTAGTGTTCGTGGTAGTGCTGCGCCAGCATTGCTAGACGAAAAAACGGCATTGCTTGCTACGGCTGATGGTCGCTTGCATGCTATCACAGTTGATAGTGGTTTGCCTCAGTGGTCAAGACGTGTCGGCGTCGGTACAGGTAGTAGTGAAGTTGAGCGCATGAGTGATGTTGATGGTATGCCAATCGTTGATAACAATCAGCTATATGCCATCAGTTATAGTGGTCAATTGCTTGGAATTGATTTGGCATCGCGTCAAGTTATGTTTGTCAATGAGCTTGCCAGCCTAAAATCATTAGCGGTAAATAGTAGACAAATCATCGCAACCAGTTTAACAGGCAAAGTTGTTGCCTATGATCGTACCAGTGGTAATATGCTTTGGGAAAGCGAGGAGCTTGCTTATCGTAACCTGACCAATCCTATTATGATTGGTAGCTATATTGCTGTTGGCGATCTTGATGGCGTCGTGCACTTGTTTGATCCTGCAACGGGTAGCATCGTTAGCCGTGTACAGACTAAGGGCGCATTGACCAATTTGCAAGTGCAGGGTAGCCGTTTGATGACTCAAAGCACCTCTGGACAAGTCGCTATTTGGCAATTAATTCGTTAAAGGCTTATTATTTTAACCGCTGACTTTTACGTAGCTCACCATTCCTATAGCCTAATAATCATTTTATAGATCAAACGCTGCTCTGTCAGCGTTTAATGCCTTGTATAGACTGTGCATTTCGCGTAATCTATGCGCCCTTGTTATCAACTTACTTAGCTGTTATTAACGTGCTGTCCTATACGATTGGCCCCGTGTATACCGCTATTTTTATTATTTTTATCATTACCATCCCTTTAAGTTTGCGGTAATATGATACATAGTTGTTGTCATTATTGTCCGTCATTGAGAGTAACACATGAGTATCAAGCCCGTGGTCGCCCTAATTGGCCGCCCTAACGTAGGTAAATCCACTTTATTTAATCAGTTTACCAAAAGCCGTCAAGCTCTGGTTGCCGATCTATCAGGTCTGACTCGGGATCGTCAATACGGTGACGCTGTCTATGAAGGCAAAGCCTTTATTGTCGTCGACACTGGTGGTATTGGTGAGGCAGACGATGGCAGGGGTGACATTGATGATTATATGTCTGAGCAGTCGCATACTGCGATTCATGAAGCAGATATTATTGTCTTTGTGGTCGATGCACGCGTGGGTATGATCGGCGCTGATGCAGAAATTGGTAAATTTTTGCACACGCTCGGTAAGCCTGTCTATGTCGTTGCTAATAAAGTTGATGGTGCTCATGACTCTGCGCCCGCAGAATTCTACGCATTAGGGCTGGGCGAACCTTATCCAATGGCAGCAAGCCATGGTCGCGGAATGGGTAATCTGCTTGAAGTTTTAACAGCTGATATGCCAGAGCAAGAAGTGGTTAATGAGCCTGATGGTCTAAAGCTTGCAATTATCGGTCGTCCAAACGTTGGCAAATCGACTTTGGTCAACCGTTTACTAGGCGAAGATCGTGTCGTTGTGTTTGATATGCCAGGTACGACGCGTGATAGTATTTACATTCCTTACAAGCGTGATGGTAAAGATTATGTGCTGATTGATACGGCAGGGGTGCGTCGCCGTGGCCGTATTGACGAAAAAGTAGAGAAATTCTCTGTCATCAAGACGTTGCAAGCGATTGAGGACTCTAACGTTACTGTCATCGTTATCGATGCACAAGAAGGGATTGTGGATCAAGATCTGCATATGATCGGCTATGCACTCGATGCAGGTCGTGCCTTAGTTGTCGCGATCAATAAATGGGATGGTCTGAGCCACGATCAAAAAGATTTGGTCAAGTTTGAGATGGAACGACGCTTTAATTTTATCCCTTACGTAAAAGTACATCTGATCTCTGCACTATATGGTAATGGCGTGGGCAATCTTTATCCGTCTATCTTACGTGCTTATCAATCTTCCATGTTTGAAGTATCA
>JARIAA010000026.1 GCA_029264635.1 Psychrobacter sp.
AAAAACGTATTGGTACATTGGCGCATTTGAAACATTTTTTGCATGAGCACTAATGTCTCTTTTGCCGCATAAGCCGACGGAAACGGCCCAAAAAATCTTCCTTTTTGATGATTGCCCTTGCCACGTCCATAAGCCAGTCTTGGATAAGGCTTATCCGCTGAGATAAATACGTAAAGGTAGGACTTATCATCACGCAGTAGCACGTTATAAGGCGGACGATACTCTTTAATCAGATTTTGCTCGAGCAGTAACGCTTCGGTCTCACTACGCGTAATGATGGTTTCAATATTGTGAATCCGCGCCACCAGTGCCCGCGTCTTTGGATGATCAATGGTCTTCGCAAAGTAACTATTGACGCGACTTTTAAGTGATTTAGCTTTGCCAACATATAAAATATCGCCATTTTTACCCAGCATTTTATAAACCCCTGGCAAATTGGGCAAGCGCTGAATTAAATGTTTAAGGCGGGCTTTTTTGTCATCGACGGAGATGGTGTCTGAAACAGTGACCATAGAATTTATTGCTCTCAAGATACTGATATATAGCTGTTTATGGGGCGATAGCGAAAGTTTTGCAAGACAACTATCAGTGTAACGTCAGACAGAAAAAAAGCCAGCACCAAGCTGACTTTTTATATTGAACTTAAAAATACTAGTGACGAAAGTTCGGTAGTAACGCAGGAATACCTGGCAGCATACCAACGATAGCCATCACACCCGTCAAGACAACAAAAGTGACCACAGGAATAATCCAGCGACTCATCTTCGACAAATTAGCACTACGCTCTTTAGAGCCGATCAGTCCTAAGTTATCAAGCACCAAAGTAATCGACCAACCAAACGCAGGATTGACCAATGCAGAAGCAAACACGACAATGGCAGCAGACTGTGTCGTCTTACCTTCGCGCGTCATCTCCATACCTGCCTCAAGTAGCGGAATAAAAACACCGACAATCAGCGCCACACACATCACTGGTTCCCAAATAGCCAAATCCATGGGATAACCCCAAAGACCTGCAACTACGCAGAACAACGCTGTTAAAATGGCACCAGCTGGGATAGGACGCTTAGCGATTGCTGCTGGCACAATATAAGTGCCCCATGACGACGTAAAGTTAGCTCCGCCAAGTATTGAACCTGCTACTTGTCGCACAGAAGCACTCACCATCGTATCATCAATATCCATCAACACACGTTCAGTACGTTTTGGATAGCTAATTTTTTGAAAGACTTGATGCCCTAAAAAATCTGGCGACCACATCGCGACTGCCAGCACCGCAAAAGGCAACACTACAATAAAACTCTCAACCGTTGGTAGACCTAACATCCAGCCTGTATTTTCGCCCCACCAGTACATCGGATTCATATTAGGCATACCTGGTGCTGTTTTGAAAGCAAAAGGGGCGCCCATTGCAAAGGCCATTCCACCACCTAATAAGCAGCTGAGCGGAACCGCAAGCCAGCGCTTTTGAAAGTTCTCCAAGACGGCATAAAGTATAATCGTCAGTAGAATGACCACAAAGGCAATATGTGCCATGCCAATGCCCTCTGCCCAAGTAAATAAATTTTTGACTTGGGAGGTGGTACCAATAAAGCCTAAATACAGCAGCAAACCGCCACATACGCCTCTGCTAGTCAGGTTTGCCAGCAAACTGCCTCCTTTACTAATCGCCAGTAAAAGACCAAAGGCACCAATTAATAGACCAAAGGCCATTGGATGACCGCCAGCGGCGACCACAATTGGAATCAATGGAATAAGGGGGCCGTGAGTACCAGCAAGGTTGGCAGTAGGCAGGAAAAAGCCTGAGAATAAAATAATAAAAAATGAGACGATTAGCAGCTCATAACGGACGTTTTCTAGGACAAAGGCATCGCCTAAACCAAGCGGTCCTGCAAAGGTTGCCGCAATAGCACCAACCATGACGACTTTACCAATAGTTGCTGCCATGGCGGGAATGGTATCTTCATATTCAAAACGATAATCACGGAATGGCAAGTTCGCCCGCCAACGTTTAGGCTGCATAATTTGTAGTTCATGATTCAAATAAGCGTCGCGGCTCTCAAAATGTGTACTTGGCTTATGCAGATCAGCATAGTTACCTTGCAAATCGTTGTCATAATCAGGTGATTTTGGCGGTTGCGGATTGGGATTAGGTCCTGAGGCGAAGATTTTATCACTACTCATCACATCTCCTTATGCTGACTGAGATTTCAATTTTATAAAATGACGTCTTATTGGCTAGCACCTCTGCAAAAATAAGAGGTCCCACACAAATTGGCAGCCATTGTATGCTAACAAGGCAGAGAATGCGAGTTTTGTGGTTTAAAATCTTGCTTAACACAGCCTCTTAATAGCAGCTCGTTACGCTTTAAGACTGGTGAGCCCGTTTATTTTTTATTATGATAGATATCTTTTGGTCAGCCAGTCGTTAAGAGTTACCCTAAATATGGACATATCAGCATTCCTAAATCACCTCATTAATTTAATCGCGTGTCGAAACCTATCTTTATTCGCCAGATTCGCCAGTGGTTTTATCAACAGTTGAACTTACTAAACAGGCGTGATCACCAAAAGACAAAAGGATAAAAATATGAGCTTGCTACCACAAAATTTAGAGAATTTAAGGCGTAAAACTAAAAAGAATATGATGCCACTATTGACCCCTCACCTTTTAAAGTTGCGTATAAATACCTATGCACCTTACGTTGGTGCCGGTATCAAGGTTGAGCATGTCGATCTAGATCAAGGTTTATGTGTGGTAAGTATGGGTCTCAACCGTTTAAATAAAAATATCGTTGGCACCCAATTTGGTGGCAGCTTATACTCAATGGTTGACCCTTTTTATATGCTGATGATTATGCATCAATTAGGCAGTACTTATGTGGTATGGGATAAAAGCTCGCACATCGACTTCGTCGCACCTGGTCATAGTAAAGTTACCACGCGTATGAAGATTCCCAGTACAGAGATAGCCACCATTCAAGAGTTGGCAAAAGATGGTGATCCAGTATTTCGTGAATACAAAACAGATATCGTTGACAGTCAGCAAAAAGTCATTGCCACTGTAACCAAAACCCTCTATATACGTTTGCGTAAGTACAGCAAATCCAAAGACCAGAGCAATCGTATTGATCACATTGATAGCTAAGCACAAATTTAAAGCTGTACATACAAAAACCCCAATCTAGCATGCGCTCAGATTGGGGTTTTGTCTTTTTTGGTACGCCTACTTATTTATAATTAAACCTATGAATAAGGGCTTGTATCTATTTTCGCCTAATGACCAAACCACCTACAATATTGAGTGGCTTGGTCATAGTGGCAAGTGTCAGCTTCACGCTTAAACTTAGATACCAGGTGCAGTTTCAACTGCGTCAGGTACACCAGCGTCAGTTTTTTTCTGAGCCGCTGGACGAGCGACAAGCTTTTCACGAATACGTGCTGACTTACCAGAGCGCTCACGTAAGTAGTACAGTTTCGCACGGCGAACCGCACCGCGGCGTTTTACTTCAATGCTATCGATGATGGGTGAATGCAATTGAAAAGCACGCTCAACACCGACACCGCTTGAGATTTTACGGACAGTAAATGCTGAATTTAAACCGCGATTACGCTTAGCGATAACCACACCTTCAAAAGCCTGCAAACGCTCACGCTCACCTTCGCGTACTTTTACTTGAACCACGATGGTATCACCTGGTGCAAAATTTGGACGTTCAATAAGTTGTGAATTTTCGATACTTTGAACCAATGGATGCTTGTTGCTCATGAGAGTTATCTCCTCACATTAGATAATAGAGGCTTCACGCATATCACCTGTTTGTAATAAGTAATCATATCTTAATAAGATATAACGTAAAATGGGGTCTGACAAACGGCCATCATTAAATAGCCTGTTTTATTAGTGATCAAAATTCTCAATATTAACTGTTTTTAAACTATTCTGTTTTGCGAGTGTTTTTAACCACATAGCTTGCTGGGCATTTGGGACAAATGCTTGCCACAAGTCTGGACGTCGCGCTTTGGTACGCTCGACCTGTTGACTAAAGCGCCACTGAGCAATATTGGCATGATGACCCGACAGTAATACCTCAGGTACTGCCATACCAGCGAACTCATGCGGCTTGGTATAATGGGGGCAGTCAAGCAAACCATCGACGAACGAGTCTTGCTCAGCTGAGGTATCATCACCCATAATATCGGGTAGACGACGTATTACACTATCCATTAATACCATTGCTGGCAGCTCACCACCAGTCAGCACATAGTCCCCAATCGACATTTCCATATCAACATACTGCGTTAATAAGCGCTCATCAACACCCTCGTAACGACCACATAATAAAATCATGCCATCATACTGAGTCGTACTGACCACACTACTCTCGCTTAGCGTTTGTCCTTGTGGCGATAGATAAATCACCGGACAATGCGCTTTATCGATACGGCAGCCATGTTGACTGGCGCGCAGGCGCGCATCTTCAATAGCTTGTGATAAAGGCTCTGCCATCATCACCATACCAGGCCCTCCGCCATAAGGACGTTCGTCAATGCGGCGGTAGTTGTCCGTGGTATAGTCGCGCGGATTGATGCATTCAATTGTGACTTGCTCCTGAGTCACGGCTCGTCCTGTGATACCAAACTCACGGATCGAAGCAAACATCTCAGGGAAAATACTAATCACCGCAAAATACATCTGATCTCTGCTTAAATAACGACTGTCAAGTAGCGCCTGTTTGAATATATTATCGTTTCAATCTTGTTAGAATAAAATTAATAATCGCTCGGCCATGCGACATAAACTACTTTATCGGTTATATCGACCTTTACTACAGTTTGTGCATGCCACGGTATCAGGCGCTCTTCGTTATCCAAGCTATTTGAATTTGCCGCTACGCGCATGATGTCATGGGCACCGGTCTCAAACATCTCAGCAATATCACCAAGATACTCATCTTGTTCGTTTAAAACTCGCAGCCCAACCAAATCTGACCAGAAAAACTCGTCTTCAGAAGCTTCAGGCAGTGAGTCTTTAGCGACCCAGATAGCGACACCGTTCATAGTTTCAGCAATATTACGGTCAGGAACTTGCTCAAATTGAGCCACAAGCCCCGTGCCCTGCTGACGCCATCTGCTAACTGTCAATGGCTTTAAACCAGTAGCGGTTTTAATCCACCACGGCTGCATGCCAAATATCGCTTCATGCTCATCGGTATCACTAAACACCCAAAGCCAACCCTTAATGCCGTAAGGCTTCTTGAGCTGGCCTATTTTCATAAGCGTGCTGATGTCTGGAACAGATGACATAAGGGCTAACCTAACTAGAAGTAAAGCAGTGATTATTAATAAAACAACATCAAATCAAATAGCAAAAACAATTAATGGCGTACACGGGTTAAACCAGCTACGCAAGGTACGCTAAAGTATACTAAACAGCTTAAAAACTTCGCCATTAGTACTTAACATCAGGTACTTAATAACTCATACTTAAGCAGTTGCTTCAGTACTTGCTAACGTCTTGTTGTAAGATTTTGCTAATGATGCAACGCGATCTGAAGGTTGTGCGCCTTTTTCGATCCACGCATTATACGCAGTCATATTAAGACGTACCGCTTCTTCTGAATCTTTTGCTAACGGATTAAAAAAGCCAATATTTTCGATGTAGCGACCATCACGCGCGCGGCGTTGATCAGCAACTACTACTTGATAAAACGGGCGTTTCTTGGCACCGCCCCGTGCTAAACGAATAACAACCATGTGAATTCTCTCTTTCGCAGGTATACCAAAAAGGGCATAATTATATCATAGTCTTTAGTTTTTGAAAACATTATCTATTTTTATTTATAATACCCTCTACTACTGCCCAAGGCGGGTATTGATTACCACTGCCAATTAGCGCGTTTCCTTAATCTGAATAGATAAAAATTAATAAAGACAAAAATAAGGACAAGTCCTAACTTTTTACTGGCTTGTAGCGCAATTTTTACTATTACACTATACTTTAGAGAGTTTCACTTTAGTGAGCTTCAATATTAGCTAAGCTTATTTGTCTGCTGCATTAGCCAATCTCTTTAAGAGTATCT
>JARIAA010000066.1 GCA_029264635.1 Psychrobacter sp.
GACCGCGACCTTGGCAGGGCCGCCTTTCTTATCGCCTGCTAAGGCCAAGGCTAAGTCATTAAACAGCTGCCCCATACCAGAGCGCGCTAAAAAGGCACCAAAGAGAATAAACAAAAAGATAAAGGTAACCGACGCACCAATCGCGACGGAATACAGGCCTTCGGTTTTCAAGAATAATTGTCCAAAAATATCGCCCATATCATAAGGACGCGTCAGGAGTCGATCTGGCATAAAATCTAAATGGCTGACAAAGGGATAAGCTAAAAATATCCCCGCTAAGATGGGCAATATCCAGCCAGTAATTCGGCGGCTGCCCTCCATTACACAAACGACCGTGATGAGAGAAAATATTACATCAGTCTGATTGGCCATGCCGCCGCGCGAGGTCACAATGTCTTGGTACTCGTATATCAGATAGCCCATACCCGTTAAAGACAGCACGAACCAAATCCAGTCGTACCATGCCACATGCTTACGGCTGCTTTTTTTACTGGCAGGGAAAATCAAAAAGATTAGCGCAAAGCCGACACCGACATGCACAGAGCGTTGCAGCAATGCAGGCATGGGATTAAAAGTGATGTACAAGTGAAACAAAGAATACAGGATACAAATTGCAGCGATAAAATATTTTATTGGTCCCTGAGCAATTTGGCGGGTGATTGACTCTCGATCGTACTTTTCTAAGATGGCCTGATTATGAGCTTGGACCTCAAGCTCAGCGTCGACATTGCTCTCAGCTTGAGTGTTGGAATGGATAGGCAAATCAGCGTGGTTAACATTGCTGGCTGACATCGTTGTCACATTATCGTGATCCGTCACTTGTGAAGTCATGACAAAAGTCCTTTTTAAGTCTATCAGTGAAACCATACGTTTTAGGCATGATCGTTACTTCAGAGTAATCTGGCACTAATTGATGAATGAGGACCTGATGATCACCATAATCAATCTCGCCTTTAGTAAGCCTTGAAACCACCCAGTTCAGTTGGGGCAGCTTTTGATTGATCTGATACCCTAGATAACCAGGTTTTTGTATAGGTGCCAGCGTTTCGGTTGAGGGCGTCCCTGCACCAAACGCTTGAAAATAGGTGGTGGTCAGCAGTAGTCCATCATGCTCACGCTGATACTGCTCCTCCCACCACTGTTTTTCTACTGAATGCATCCAGCGCAACTGAAAACTGGGTTCGACGAAATAACAGACTATGCCATCAAATCCATCATTGTCAGTCGCCTTTACTTGAACCTCGATGACAGCCTGACGAACAAAAACAGCCGAGAGCGTAAAAAAAACCAGCGCGGCAAGCAATGCTACGCCAGTTATTAACCATAAGTACTGATACTTATTTGGCCGCTTGCTCATCATAGAACTTTTTAGCGCCAGGATGAATAGGTGCTACCATGCCGACGTTCGCCGTCTCCAAGCTAATGTCATTCGCTGCTTGGTGCGCGGTTTTTAAGCCATCCAAGTTTTCAAACAAGGCTTTGGTTAATTTATAGCCATCATTTTCGGATAAGTCAGAGCTGACTAACAAAGCATTCATGATGGCGGCCGTTGGAACCGCCTCTGCATTGCCATAGGTTCCTGCAGGAATCTCAAAGGTTTTGAAATAAGGTTTTGAGGCGATGATTTCTTTAAGCTTGTCTTGATTGACACTGATGAGCTGCAAATCTAAGCCTTGCTCTAATTCCATCAACGACGAATTTGGTAAACCACTACTAAAAAACGCCGCCTCAACTTTACCAGCTTTCATACCATCTGCGGCTTCAGCAAAGCCTAAATAATCAACCGTGACATCATCATAGGTAATGCCAAACCCTTCTAATAACGTGCGAGCATTGACCTCAGTTCCAGAACCTTGATCGCCAACCGCAATGCGCTTACCTCGCAGATCTTCAATGTTTTTTATGCCAGATTTTTGTGTGGTGACGATCTGCACCACATTGGGAAATAAGACAGCAATCTGCTGAATATTACTGATAGGCTGATCAAAATTGTTTTCGCCTCTGACGGCGTCTGTCACCACATCACTTAGCGCCAAGACCATATCTACTTTGCCTTTAGTGAGTAGATTAACGTTTTCAACTGACGCGCCTGTGGTTTGTGTTTTTGAGTTGACCCCAAAGTTTTTAACATAAACTTCTGATAATGCTGTCCCAATAATATTATAAGGACCAGATGCCCCGCCCGTCGCTATGGTGAGAAACTTGGTATCAAGCTTATTATCGGCAGCTGGAGTAGCAGCATCAGTGGCCGTGCCTGTCGTGTTTTCAGCGGCAGCAGCAGTATCATCTGTACTTTCTGAGCTTGGAGAGGAACAAGCGCTTACAGCAAAAGCAGCGCTTATCATGATAGAGAGCAGTAATGGGGATTTTTGGGATTTAGATAGCGTATTGAACATAACATTCATCCTTGAATAGTATCAACTTTATTTCTTTAACTACATTGCTACCCTGTCATAGTATCGTATTTGTTTCACTAAATAAATACGATTGTATTCTTAAGCGCATTCTAAACACTTCATGCAGTTAAAAGATTAAAAACCTCGAACACTCAGACTAATTTGCAATAATGGGCTTTCTTAAAAAACAACGTATCTATTTTCAGCTTTTAAGCTGACTTGCCTTAATAAAACGCCTGTCAATTTGACGTTTTAAATACCATAGCCCGCGACCTTGCAAACTGTACTTACCCCAACTACCAATCGCATACTTATCTCCGCAGGATAGTAGATATAGGGTACGCGAGCGCGGCCGATAGGTTTGTAGTGGCGCATCTGCTATATAAGCCAATAAATTGTCCGCCTCTACCGCGCCGCCATGTACAGCATGCACACCCGAATGCGCCATGTCTTTGTCTATTCGCGTTGCGACATCGCCCACAGCAAACACATTAGAATGCGAGGGGCTTTGTTGCATGGCATTAACGGCGACAAACCCGCTATCTACAATCTCAAGATCCGTTTTTTGCGCCCATTTTGAACCCACTACGCCCGTTGCGGCAATGACAGTATGAACAGCTAACGCACCTTGTGACGTTATCAATTGCCCCTTTTGATAGCCTGTTGCTCGTGCATAAAGTATTTCAACATCATGGCGCTTAAGCTGCTTAAGCACTCGCCGTCTAAATATCGCATCAAAGCTTGATAGTAGCTCATCGCCGCACACCAAAAATACTTGATGATTGGCGTTAATATGCCTTAACGCCACTTGCGCTGACATGACCAGCTCAGTTGCCGCAGCGCCCGCGCCAACGATTGCCAATTTATAAGCATCTGAGTGCTTAGCATCCATAAGAATCTGCTGCCATCGCTCAATGAATACCGATAAAGGTCTAATCGCCATTACAGTACTATTATGAGTATCGATTGTGCTAGGTTTGCCAGCTATAGCTCTAGTTATGTTTGCCTCATTATTCAACCAGCGCATATCCGTATCTGCGCCCGTATTTAGGGATAATACATCGTACTCAAAACTCTGCTGATCCGCGGTTGTTAATTGGCAAGCTTGAGCCGTTACTTGAGCGATAGAAGATTGAATCAAACGCACCCCTGCTCGCAGGCATAGCGGCGCGAGATCAATACTCATCTCATCAAGCTCATAGTGCCCTGCCATCCAGCCTGGCAACATACCAGAATAGATCGTCTGCGGCTCTTGCGTAATCAAAGTCATATCCAGGTTCGCTGGACGCCTAGCAACAAGTCGGCGTAATAAACCAATGTGCGCATGACCCGCTCCTGCTAAGAGCAGTTTTTTTGATGCTAGATTTTTTATAGTTTCGTTTTTCACTAATATATGCCTCACATTTCATTTAAAGAACTTCGTATTTTTATCACACTTATTCGCCTGCACATATCAAGGAAGGTAAGGGTAGAGCCTCGGTTTGCCTCAAATTAAAACATAAGTTAAAAATGTTTGTACCAATTTTACGGTACGATGACTATAAACACGTAAATAAGTTTGACCGCGCAAAATTTTGTGGTTAGATTGATGATAGGCACTTATCGCTTCGCCCATTATAAAATTATTCGTTTTACGATTGATTAACGTCATCCTAGACTATTTAGTACTTAGTTTTTTGCCACATAACCTTTTACAACCGAACTTTGAGAGAATAATAATGATAAATAAGTTACTTAAACCGACCTTATTGAGTCTTGGTACCTTTGGTATCATAAGCGTTATGGGCTGTACTACCAATCAAGCCGACAACCAAACCGCAGCTCAACCGATGACGCAAACGACCGCGTCTCAAGCGACTGTTTACTATAACGGTAATATCATCACCATGGAGAGTAATGAGCCGCAAATGGTGGAAGCTTTAGTGACTCAAGCAGGCAAGATTGCTTATGTTGGCAGTTTGGATGAAGCGAAAACCAACTATAAAAATGCCGCCCAAGTCGACCTCAAAGACCAAACATTGCTGCCAGGTTTCATCGATCCGCATAGCCATTTTGGCATGGTATCCAATACCATGGGACAAGTTGACTTAAATCCGCCACCGATTGGTAATATCGATAATATTGATAAACTGCTCCAAGCACTGAAAGACTATAAGCAGGACAACAAGATTGCCGATGGTGAATGGATATTTGGCTGGGGTTATGATGAGAGTCAGCTCAGCGAAGACCGTCATCCTACCAAAACAGACATCGATAAGGTATTGCCAAATAATCCCGTTTATCTACAGCATACCAGTGGTCATATGGGCGTGGCGAACTCTAAAGCATTAGCCGCGATGAACATCACTGCTGACAGCCAAGCCCCAGAGGGTGGTAATATCGCCCGCGTCAAAGGCTCAAACGAGCCAAATGGCTTGGTGCAAGAGACCGCGATGTATCCATTCATGTACAATTTGCTCAAAATACTTGAACCGAAACAAGCTCAATTTTTTGAGCAAACGCAAGATTATTATGCCAAAAATGGCGTAACCACTGCCCAAGATGGCTCAACGACGCGCGATGCCATTCAGTTCTTCCAATCGCAAGCAGATGCAGGCAAGCTCAAAATCGACTTAATAGCCCTCGCAGGCGCCAGCGACTTGGATGAGAATTTAGCGGACAAAAACTTTAAGTGGAAAACTTATCAGAATGGCTTTAAGGTACAAGGCACCAAAATCATCGGCGATGGCTCACCGCAAGGCAAAACGGCTTACTTTACCCAGCCTTATCTGACTCCAGTTGCCGATTGTGAGAGCGACTGCCGTGGACTGCCGAGTGTCAGTCAAGAGGCGTTAAATGAGATGTTTGTAAAAGCTTATCAGCGCGACAATCAGTTGTTTATTCACAATAATGGTGACGCCTCTACCGATATGATTATTAAAGCACATGAATATGCGGTAAAAAAGACAGGTCAAGCAGCTGATAAAGATCGTCGCACCGTACCCATTCATGCGCAGTTTGCGCGCCCTGATCAGCTGGCGGCCTTTAAAAAATATAATATGCTGCCCTCGTTTTTTACCAATCATGCTTATTTTTGGGGCGATGTCCATGTCAAAAATTTAGGTGAGACACGTGCAAACTTTTTAAGCCCTATTGCGACGGCGGATAAGATGGGGCTAAAATATACCAATCACTCTGACGATACGGTCACGCCTGTTGATCCGCTATTTACGATTTGGACGGCCGTCAATCGCACCTCACGCTCTAGCAAAATCATTGGTAAGGACGAGCGTGCTACCCCTTATCAAGCGCTTAAAGCCATTACCAGTCACGCCGCTTATGAGTATTTTGAAGAAGACAGCAAGGGCTCGCTCAAGCCAGGAAAAATGGCCGATTTGGTCATTTTAGACACGAATCCTCTTACTGTTGATGCCAACAAGATTCGCGATATCAAAGTCATCAAGACCATCAAAGAAGGTAAAACGATCTATGAGCGCCCTATGCCATAGTTACTTGTTATATAGTTACTTGTCATATAGTTACTTGTCATATAGTTGGTACATCTGAAATGGCTCATTGATAATGATATTGTAATAAGACATCCATTGTTAAAATATACAGTTTTTAGAATAGAGGGTCTTTGATATAGATAATTTTAAAAACGCATAGTTCTAAAAACGTATAATTTTGAAAACGTATAGTTTTGAAAATAATTAACTTTAGAATAAATAATTTGAATTGATTGCAAGTATGGAAGAACACTTTATGAGTAACGCTGAACAAATCACCTCCTCTGACAATACCCATTATTTACATCATACGTTTTTTGAACCGAAAAATGGTGACGTTAAGGCGACCTTATTGATCGTACATGGTATGGCAGAACACAGCGGTCGCTATGCCGATTTTGCCCAGTTTTTAGCAGACAACGGCATTGCCGTAGCAACCTATGATCAGCTGGGGCATGGCCAGACGATTAAAGATTCTGCTGAGATGGGTTTTTTTGGTAATGAACATCCTGTGCAGTCGCTGTTAAAAGATGTCATTATCATGGCAAATTCTCTAAAGCATCGTTATCCCAAGGTACCGCATTTTATAATGGGTCACTCAATGGGCTCCTTTATTGTGCGCACCGTCCTCAAACACCATGCGCAAGATTTCACTGGTGCTATTTTGATGGGCACCGCCGATGCCAATCCCCTTGTCAAAGTCCTATTACCATTGAACAGTATCCTTGCAAAAACAGCCCCAAAAAAGCCCAATACGATGTTTGCTGACATCATGAATAAAATCCTTAATAGCAAGCTTAACCATCGTATCTCTTCATCGCAGTTTGCTTGGCTAACCGAGGACCCTGCTGCCATTGAAGCTTATGAAGCCGATCCACTGATGGGTTTTGATTTTACTAACAATGGTTTTTTAGCCTTGTTTACTTTAATGCAGTCAGGTCTGCATAAAAATTGGGCGACGACGATTGCTAAAGACTTTCCGATGTTGTTCGTGAGCGGTGAAAATGATCCCATTGGCAATATGGGACGCGGTATCCGTGATATCATTAAAAACCTGCATAAACAAGGTTTTAGTAATGTCAATGTGCGCCTTTATCCTAATATGCGCCACGAACCGTTACACGAGCAGCATCATACTGTGGTCTATCATGATATTTTGAACTGGATACGTTATTTAAGTGCGTAGTGTGAGCCGCAGTTGCTGGCAGTACAGTAAGCAACGTTTTTAGTGTCAGTAATACCCTGTAAAAGCCTTATTTAATCCCGATTTTTTATGCTTACTATTTTTTAGGAACCTTTATGTCATTACAACAGGCCATCGAACAAGCATTTGAAAAACGTAACGAATATAGCCCAAGCACCATGCCACAAGAGGTGCGCGATGCTATTGAGCAAGTGCTAGAGCAGCTCGATAATGGTAGTCTACGTGTCGCTGAAAATCAGAATGGTGCATGGGTCGTCAATCAGTGGGCAAAAAAAGCCGTCTTACTATCGTTTCGCTTACACGACAATTACGTGCAAGCAGCGGGTGAGCACATGCAATTTTATGATAAAGTGCCCACTAAGTTTGCCGATTGGACTGAGGCGCAGTTTAAAGAGGCGGGTGTACGGGTGGTACCGCCAGCGGTCGCCCGTAAAGGCTCTTATATCGCGACAGGGGCCGTACTCATGCCATCCTATGTCAACATCGGTGCTTATATCGATCAAGGCGCAATGGTTGATACGTGGGCGACGGTTGGATCCTGCGCGCAAATCGGCAAAAACGTGCATCTATCAGGCGGCGTCGGTATCGGCGGTGTATTAGAGCCATTACAAGCCAATCCTACTATTATTGAGGACAATTGCTTTATCGGTGCGCGCTCTGAGATCGTTGAGGGCGTCATTGTAGAGGAAGGCGCTGTTATCTCGATGGGCGTCTATATCGGTCAATCCACGCGCATTTATGATCGCGAAACGGGTGAGATTCATCGTGGTCGCGTACCAGCAGGCTCCGTTGTGGTACCAGGCAGCTTACCGTCAAAAGACGGGACGCATAGCTTGTACGCCGCCATCATTGTAAAAAAAGTGGATGCGCAAACGCGTGCTAAAACCTCAGTGAATGAGTTATTACGCTTAGCATAAATGATTTTTTTAAATAACTGCTATTGTTAGTCGTTATTTAATCCTAAGTACTATATTTTTTGAAGAACAGCCGACTTGCTACTCAGTCGGTTTTTTTCTAAGTGCTTGGCTCGCAAAACGACTCTATGCTGCTTGTTTTAGACTACTTATCAAAGGACTTGATATCATGAACCAGCACTATGCGATTATTGGCGGAGGTATTAATGGGCTGTCTGTGGCACGGCAACTACTGTTGGATTTTCCAGACTCTAAAGTGACAGTGTTTGAAAAAGAAAGCCAGGTTGCTCAGCATCAGTCAAGTCATAATTCAGGCGTCGTACATGCCGGTCTGTATTATGAACCAGGCAGTCTTAAAGCACGCTTATGTCGCCGCGGCGCCGAACTGATTAAACAATACTGTTTAGCACATGATATCGCCTATGATGAATGCGGCAAAGTAGTAGTGGCATTAAATGCTGCCGAAGAAGCTAGGTTAGAGAAAATATATCAAAAATCTCTTGCCAATAACGTACCAGACGTTCGCATGCTAAATGCCGAAGAAATCAGAGCGGTTGAACCTCATTGTATTGGGACTAAAGCCCTCTACTCTCCGCGTACGGCTATCGTAAGCTACGGAGATATTGCCATAAAAATTGCTGAAGAGATTCCACAAAAAGGCGGCACTATTATTCTTGGCAAAAAAGTGCTTCGTTTAACTGAACACAATAAGAAAGTTATCATCCATTTTGCAGATGGCAGCCAACACGATATTCATTTCGACCAAGTGATTACTTGTGCAGGCTTGCAGTCTGATCGGTTAGCCGCTCATTCAGGCGATATAGAAACCCCTAAAATCGTGCCCTTTTTTGGGCAATATTACGTGATTGATGACGCTTACAAAGCACACGTTAAAGGGTTGATTTATCCTGTACCCGATCCTAACTATCCTTTTTTAGGAGTGCATTTTACTAAGCGCATCGATGGTCAAATGACCATTGGGCCAAACGCTTTTATCTCTTTTGGCCGTGAAAATTACAGCGGTAAAGATTATAATCTCTCCGATATCTACGACGTTCTCACTTATCAGGGCTTTTGGAGATTCTCCTCCAATAACATGCCTGCAGCCGTACGTGAGTTACGTACTGTACTTAGCCAAACCAACTTTGTTGAACAAGCAGCTAAATATGTTCCCGCTTTAGCAAAGGTAGCCGTCAGCCCCGCCACCAGAGGTATCAGAGCGCAAGCCATGGAGACTGATGGCTCTTTAGTTGATGATTTTGTGATTAGAAAACAAGGAAACATCACCCATATTCGTAACGCACCATCGCCAGGTGCAACGTCATCTTTAGCAATTGCCGAATACATCGTCAGAGAAGTTATGACCCATGTATCACTATAGTCAGCATAAAATAGTTCGTACATAATAAAATCGCTATGCCAATAACCTTGTTAGGATGGCTTACGTTATAATCCTTTTATTATTGAAATACGACTGAGTGATAAGTCTACCTGCTTTATACATCATGTTTTTATCTCCTCCTTTTTTGTTTGAATCTGTACTTGTTTAAACACATATCAACCGTTAATTGTATTTGAAATATTATGAGCCAATCATTATTACGCAGCAGTGCCATTCCTGTCAGTGACCCTGAAGCAGGTCTACGTTTGACAGAAATCTTTTATTCCCTGCAAGGTGAAGCTTTAAGCTCAGGCTTACCGACGATATTTGTACGTCTGACGGGCTGTCCGCTACGCTGCGTCTATTGTGATACTAAATATGCGTTTAGTGGCGGCGAACGTCACGCGCTTGAAACCATAATAACCAGAATTAAAAGCTATCCTTGTAAACGTATCTGCCTCACAGGCGGCGAGCCCTTAGCTCAGCCCAATGCTATTGAGCTTATGAGGCGCTTACTGGCTGATGATTATGAGATTTCTCTTGAGACCGCAGGCGCACTCACGGTAAAAAACGTCCCGCCAGCGGTCAGCAAAGTCATGGATCTTAAGACGCCAAGCTCAGGCGAAGTCGATAAAAATCTCTGGTCAAACCTTCGCTACTTAACCCAGCATGATCAGATTAAATTTGTGATTATGAACCGAGAAGATTACGACTGGGCAAAGATAAAACTGGTTGAGCATCAGCTCGATAAAGTAGTCGGTACTGTTTGGTTCTCACCCATGTTCAATGTTGAAAAAAACGATACCAGCCCTGATGTGCCTGTACTTGCCCGCGAGTTGGCAGAATGGATACTAGCCGATGCGCTGCCCGTGCGCTTTCAATTACAATTACATAAAATCATTTGGGCAGATGCCAAAGGTAAGTAGCTACTAACTAGTGTCTAGTTATTGACTCATGGCCGTGAAATCATAGTCATCAATTTATACGTCTAAAAGCATAGAACAGCCATCTGTAAGGACACAAAAATGGTCAGATTAATTTTGTTAGGCTTACTGGCTGGTGCGTTTTTTAGCTCGACGTTTATTTTGATCGAGCTTATGATTACAGCGGGTGGTCATGGGTTTTGGTCGGCACGCCTACGCTATGTTTTTATGTGGCTTATTATTACGCTAATCATTACGAGGCAATATGGTGTTGACCGCATTAAAGAGCTGACCACTATTTTTCATCAGTATTGGAGATTTTGGTGTCTGACTGGCAGTATTGGTTTTGGGATGTTTTATACAGGCATCTGCTACGCTGCTGACCATGTGGCAGGTTGGGTCGTCGCAGCGACCTTTATGTTTACTGTCGTCACAAGCTTGCTTGTATTATTGGCCTTTGGACAGCGCTTTGATAAAAAGTTTATCGGTTACGCGCTATTAGTATTTATCGGCGTGGTACTGGTTAACGTTAGTGAAGGTCTTCTCGCCTCTGCTGTAACAGATATCAACGCTACACCAATGACACAGATGCTGCTCTACGGTGCATTACCTGCACTGATTGCTGCATTTAGCTATCCCATCGGCAACCAATTAGTCTGGCAAGTCTCTTATAATGCCAAAAGAGTCAACGCCGATAAGCGTCACGCTGCAGAATCTGAAACCTTAGCGGGTAACGTGGGGCAACACGTCATTGCACTCCCATCTCAATCTTCGCTCCAACTACTCATTGCACGCATTCCGGCTATCGAAACCTTACTCTTACAAAATGCGTTTAATAAAGTATGGCTCATGACGCTAGGTAGTTTGCCATTTTGGCTGCTTTTGGGCATGATAGTACGTCCTAAACTACCTGCTGCCTCACAGCTGTTTAACACTTTGTTAGTGGCGCTACTGGCAGGGGTGGCGGCGACCACTATTTTTTTATACGCGCGTGATCAAGCAAAAACATCAAGTGAAGTTGCTGGCGTCGATTCGACCCAAGCTAGCGAGGTAATATTTGCTTTGATTGGTGGTATATTACTACTGAACCATGCGCTACCCTCCGTGATGGGGCTCATCGGCATTGCGCTGATTATGCTAGGATTGGTACTGTTTGCCAAAGATGGTTGAAAACGTTGAATCTTATGCGCGCTTAGCAAAAGTTAAATTATTAGCATTAAACAAGATTCAAATGAGCGCATTCCATTAACCCTGATAGTCAGTGCTTGGCGATATAACCATGACCAACGATTTAATTTTTCCTGATATCTTATTATATTTGCTAGATATGGTGGGTGTGGTTGCTTGCGCGATTGCGGGTACGTTGCTGGCTCAGCATAAAGGCTTTGATATCGCTGGCTGTATCCTTGTATCTATGGTCAATGCCATCGGCGGCGGTACGCTACGAGATTTGGCACTGGATCGCCATCCCCTATTTTGGATGACTGATCTGAACTATTTGATGGTGATTACCGTCACCTCCCTCATTTTACAAATATTTTTTCATTTGTATCATAAGATTGATAACGCCCTAAAACTATTCGACGCGATTGGGTTAGCAGCATTTAGCGTGATTGGCTTTAAAGTTGCCATAAACCAAGACATGTCACCGATCATTGCCATGATGATGGGCGTTTGGACAGCAATCATTGGCGGTATGCTACGCGATATTATTTGTAATGAGATACCAATGGTGCTACGGCGCGAGATTTATATCTCTGCGAGCATTGCTGGATCGGTAACTTATTTACTGTTCGAGCGTTTGGGCGTAGATGCAGGATTGAATGAATTTATTATGCTTGGCGTCATCTTTGGCGTGCGGATGCTAGCACTCCGGTTCGATTGGCACCTGCCCTCTATTCGCCTGGTTGATTGAGCGAGGATTTAAAAATTAAATTGAGTAGGAAGTTAAAATTAAGAGGCAATCACAGCTAAGTCTTTCACCATGAGCTGTAGACTTTGCTTACCATTCCACTCGTTAATGTCTAGCTGAAATAATAAATGAACTTTTTCAGCGCGGTAGTCCCAAGCACTACTATCAAAATTGAATTGGATTGCCTCAATTGGATACTGCACATCAGGATAACGTAGTGACAGCTTAAGATGTTTGTCTTTTAAGATTTTAAAGCTCAATACGTCGAATACGCCGTCAAATATCGGCGGCGCAAACCCATGTCCCCAGATACTGGCATTGGCTAAATGCTCAGCGAACCCTAAGCTAAAATCCCCTGCCTGTAGCGGCCCATCGGTGAATTTTTGCTCGGCGAATACTTCTTCATCCATCTTCGCCATGACATCATCAAAAGCGGTTACGAATGCCTCAAAGTTGCTTCTCTTCATAGTCAAACCTGCGGCCATCGCATGTCCACCGAAATGACTGATTAAATCGGGATAACGCTCAGCCACTTGCTCAATTGCATCGCGAATATGCACGCCTGCGATAGAGCGTGCTGAGCCTTTGATGGCATCATCGTCACCCGTACGCTCTGTATCCGCTGGCGCAAAGACGAGACTGGGCAGATAATGACTCTCTTTTAGGCGTCCAGCAACGATACCAATCACGCCTTGATGCCAATCGTCTTGATATAAAACAATGCTGCGCTTATTATTGCGGTTAAGTGGGTCTTTAGGAGGGCTATTATGAGTAGCATTATCGTGGTTCACCAATTCATTATTTGCAGCGTTATCGCTATGATCAGAGGGACTATTAGCAGAAATAGCCGTCGCTAATGTCTGCACAATACTATCCGCTTGCGCGCGCATCTCGCCCTCGACATGACGACGGGTACGGTTAAGTTGTTCAAGCTCCTGCGCCAAGCGCTGCGCTGTGCTCCAGTCCTCAGTCAATAAACATTCGATACCGATGCGCATATTGTCCATGCGTCCAGCGGCATTGATACGCGGACCTAAAACAAAGACAAAGTCCTGCGCTTGCAATTGCTTAGGGTCCCGTCCC
>JARIAA010000136.1 GCA_029264635.1 Psychrobacter sp.
CGCCATGCCGGTAAAAGCATCGATAAAATACTTTTGGAAAAAAGCTTTCATCATACCAACGGACGCAGTTTCTGAAGAATTCACAGTCATCATGATGCTCTTATATTAAGTTTGCTAAAAGATGCTAAAAAATATCAAAAAAAAGGGATAAAAAAAGCGTCCTCTGACGCTTTTTTTATCCATACTCTAGGTTTAACGGCGCTGCTCAACGATAATGGAATCGATACCGTTATTTTGTAAACGCTGCTGGGCACTAGCAACTGTTTGGCGACTATTCATTGGACGTGAGATAACCTGATAGATAGGTAAGCCATTACCAGTCGTATTTTTGACGACTCTGGCATCGACGCCTGCCATTAGCACTTGCGCACGGCGACGATCAGCTTCATCGGCATCACCAAAGCTATTGATTTGCAAGATATAGGTCGTCGCAGGTGCCGCTGGTTGGATACTTGCGGTACCTGCACCTGCATTGTTGGCTCTGTTGTTAGTAGATGGCGTTCCATCATAGGTCGTATCTTCTTCAACAATGACAATATCATCATTATTATTGGCAGCATTATTACCACGACTGGGTTCAATGACCGTATTTTCAGTGATACCCAAGTTGTCTGTATCATCGTTACGATTGGCAGAATTATCCTCAGGTTGAGTGATGACGACATCAGGTTCAAACGTATTGTTACCAAATTGACCCTCTCCTGCATTACCAATATCTTCATCAGGGATAGTTGCCATCTCTTGATTGGGCAAAATATCATAAAACTCATAATCGCTATTATCAGTATCAGTCTCAACGCGAGGTTGTACCTGCCGATCAGGATCGGTATCAGCAGTATTAGCGGGACTAAAGTCAAATAATGGTGACAGGTATAAAAATACCCCAATCATAAGCGTTAATACGGCGCCGACAAACATCCATAATAAGCCCGATACGCTACTTGATTTGCGTTTTTCAGTGGCGCCTTTAGGTTTTTTGGCTAGCATGGATCTTTTTCTCCCTACTGAATCTAACTATCATAATTAAATTGTCGCTATTAGTCATCTGTCTTTATACTACATGCTAGACGGCGCAGACAACCCTAACAAACTCAGCCCATTAGCCAACACTTGCTGTACGGCTTTGGACAAACGCAAGCGCGCTTGCATCAAATTAGCCTCATCTTCACTTGGTGTCTCACCTGAGGTCAAGCTGATGGGTAAAATACGGTTGCTGTCATACCAGCCGTGGAATAGCGCAGCTAAATCCTTTAAATAGTTGGTCAATACATGCGGCTCATATCCTGTCGCGGCGCGGAGCAACGTCGCTGGATAGCCGGCCAGCAGTTTAATCAGCTCATCTTCATTGGGCGCAGTGAGTAGATATTGATGCGCGAAGCCAGTATCGTCATTTACCAAAAGACCACTGTTTTCGAGCTTTTCCAATACGCGGCAAACACGGGCATGGGCATATTGAATATAATAAACTTGATTGTCTTTACTTTGCGATTTGGCAAGCTCTAAATCAAAATCGACGTGTACTTCAGGCTTGCGTGCGACATAATAAAAACGTGCTGCATCGTTGCCTACTTCATGACGCAGCTCACGTAAGGTGACAAATTTGCCTGAACGTGACGACATTTGTACTTTTTCATCCCCGCGCCAGAGTGCTACGAACTGTACCAATACCACATCGAGGCGTTCAGCATCGATACCCAGCGCTAACAAAGCCGCTTTAACCCGTGGTACATAACCATGATGGTCTGCGCCCCAGACGTTGATCACTTTATCAAAGCCGCGATCAAACTTATTTTTATGATAGGCAATGTCCGAGGCAAAGTAAGTCGTCTGGCCATTAGCGCGGCGTACGACACGGTCTTTTTCATCACCAAAATCCGTCGATTTAAACCAGATATTACCGTCTTTTTCGTACAAATAGCCTTTTTCGTCTAATACTTGTAGGGCAGGTTCGATCTCACTATCAATCGATTTTTCACTAAACCAGCACTCATAGCGTACGCCAAAGTCATTTAGATCATCTTTGATATCAGCCAAAATACTACTTAATGCTGCATTCAAAAACAGCTCATAGCTATCGCCGAGCAAAACTTTACTATTGTCGATTAATCCATCAATGTGCGCTTCTTTATCGCCTGATAAGAGTACTTTGTCACCATCAGCGTTTATTTCGAACTGCGCATCTTCTGGCACATCTTTCGCAATTTGTGCAAAGCTGTACACATAGCTATCGCCATGTTGTACTTTTACTGTCTGGGCGATTTCACTGACATAGTCACCTTGATACCCATTAACTGGAAATGTTACCTGCTCACCATTGGCCTCTAAATAACGCAGATAAGTACTGGTCGCTAAAATATCCATTTGACGTCCAGCATCGTTGACATAATATTCACGCGTCACGTCATAACCAATCGCTTCGAGCAGATTTGCCACACTCATGCCAAAAGCGGCACCGCGCCCGTGACCGACATGTAAGCTTGACGTTGGATTAGCAGAAACAAATTCAACTTGTACCTTTTGTCCTTCGAACTGATCGCTTAAACCAAAGCGCTCCTGCAAGGTAAAGATATCATTTAATACGGCAAATTTAGCATCAGCATTTAAGAAGACATTAATGAACCCTGGACCTGCAATTTCTACTTGGCGAATATCTTGGTTTTTAGGGAGGGCGTTGACAATTTTTTCGGCAAGCTGGCGTGGATTGGCTTTAGCGGCTTTGGCAGCAGTCAGTGCAATATTGCTCGCAAAATCTCCATGACTCAGATCTTTAGTACGGGTAATTTGGCTGTTATTTTGCCAATCAGTGGGCAGAACGCCATCAGCTTGCAGGGTGTGAATAGCCTCATTAAATAGTGAAGCTAGGGTATCAATTTGGGCTTGTGACATAGGTCTATAAACTCAGTTAAATAAATAACGACGATGGTGCAAAATAGTGAGAATCCGAGCAGTCGATGACAGCTTATGATAATGATGATCGACAGTGCCGCAGATAAATAATACGAAAAGATAGGTAACCTGTAAATATAGCAATCTTTGCACTTGATTGCACTATTTGCACCGAAATTAGCGCTAAAATCTTAAAATTCTGATGACTTGATTCATTAACGGATTGAAGAGGTGTAGCGATGTTAATTGTAGCGTTCCTGTTGTTCGAACGATAGCAGCCGTTTATACCGACCTACTTTCCGCGTTATAATAGCGTTTTGTATTGTGTGCCTTTATCAAACTCTCGTCCACTTTATTCATTATTACTCATTTTGTGAGTAGTGAGGCGCTCTTTTGGGGCCATGATTATAATAAATAAGCGGTAAATAATAGATAGAGGTCACGTTACTATTTCATAGGATTATGCCATGTTTGCGATTGCTGCGAGTACGGTCACCAGTTGGGGACTGTATGTATT
>JARIAA010000147.1 GCA_029264635.1 Psychrobacter sp.
ACTTACGCAGCTAAAAAATGGTCTGAAAGAGTGGAAAGTGGGCTCCCCTTATGACCCTGATACTGCCATCGGTCCTATGATTGAACAAGCCCATTTCGATAAAGTTTCTCACTATCTTAAAACCGCAAAAGAGGAAGGCGCAGCGATCGTTGCAGGTGGCAACATTCATGCAGATTTAGGCAGTGGCTGGTATATCGAGCCAACTATTTTTGATGACGTTACCGCCGATATGACTTTATTTAAAGAAGAAGTCTTCGGCCCATTACTTGCGGTAACCATTTTTGAGACCGAAGAAGAAGCCATTCAATTAGCCAATCAAACCAATTATGGACTCGCAGCTTCTTTTTATACACAAAACATCAAACGCGCTTATCGAGTCGCCGCAGCGATCAAAGCAGGTACGGTTTCAATCAATGGTTTCTCAGAAGGCGATATCACCACACCATTCGGTGGTTATAAACAATCAGGGTTTGGCGGGCGTGATAATGGCTTGGAAGCTTTATCACAATACGCACAAACCAAGACTATTTGGATAATTAATTAATATAATTGTTAAAGATTTGTTTCTATGGTATTTAGTTTAGTGATATTATGTTGCTTGTGTTTTTATCTGTTCAAATTTCATTAATATATTTACAGGGAAGTAGGACTATGGAAGCGATTATTAATACCATTGTCGGCTATATTTGGAGCGACGCATTAGTTTACTTAGCACTCGGTGTCGGTATCTATTTCACTGTTGTAACTCGTGGCGTTCAGTTTCGTTATCTCAAAGAGATGGTTAAGTTGTTATTTGACAAGCAAACCTCAACCCAAGGAATTAGCTCATTCCAAGCCTTTAGCATGGCATTATCAGGCCGTATTGGGGTTGGTAACATTGCAGGGGTAGCTACAGCCATTGCCGCAGGCGGTCCTGGCGCAGTATTTTGGATGATCGTCATGGGTTTGCTTGGCGGCGCAAGTGCCTTTATTGAGTCTACATTGGCACAGGTTTTCAAACATACCGTTGACGATCAGTATCGTGGTGGCTCGCCATTTTATATTGAGCGTGGCCTGAAGATGAAACCGTTTGCGATACTGGTAGCGGCGGTGACTTGTTTATCCTACGGCGTTTTGGTGCCAGGTGTACAGGCCAATACTATCGCTGACTCTTTCAATACTGCCTTTGGCATCTCGCCTATGATAACGGGTATCATCATCGTTGCACTCTTAGCATTTATTATCTTTGGCGGTGTCAAACGCATTGCCAGATTTGCAAGTACTGTAGTGCCCTTTATGGCAATCGGCTATATCTTGTTAATGGTGATTGTTTTAGCCTTTAATGCCTCAAACTTACCTGCTATGTTCGCCTTAATCTTTAAAAGCGCCTTTGGTATGGATGCCGTATTCGGCGGTATTGTTGGTTTAGCCATCTCTTGGGGTGTGCGACGCGCCGTCTTTTCAAACGTTGCTGGAGCAGGTGAAGCAACTTTTAGCTCCGCGGCGGCAGAAGTTTCTCATCCTGCCAAGCAAGGTTTGGTGCAAAGCTTCTCCGTCTACATTGATACCGTCATCGTTTGTACTGCCACCGCATTGATGATTTTATCTACTGGCATGTACAATGTTATAACAGCAGAAGGAGTAGTTTTAGTCGAAAACATGCCCGGCATTGCAGCGGGAACGGCCTTTACTCAAGCCGCGGTGTCGACGGTATTTAACGACTACGGTAGCGGTTTTGTCGCCATTGCTATCTTCTTATTTGCTTTTACTTGCTTAATCGCTTATTACTATATCGCTGAAACTACGCTTGTTTATTTAGATAGCAAACTGCGCTATCCTGTATTAAAACCCCTCTTAAAGATTGTATTTTTAATCATCTGCTTCACGGGCAGTATGCAGTCAGTCGGTGTCATGTGGGCGCTTGGCGATATCGGTTTTGGCAGCATGTGTTACCTTAACTTTATCGCCATCGTACTGCTTAGCAAAACCGCTCTAAAAGTGCTAAAAGACTACGACGAGCAAATGAAGCTAGGCCTTGATCCTGTCTTTGACCCCAGAAAAGCGGGCGTTGAAAATGCAGATTTTTGGATCGCTTATAGTGATAAACACAATAAGCGTTAAATATCAGCTAAATAATTGTCAATCTTTTACCCATCAAATCCTTTTATATCATTATGATGTAGAAGGATTTTTTCTCTCTGCCAATCTATTATCAAAAGCATATCCTGTCATTTCATGCCTTTGAATCAGTGGTTGTCTGTGCCAAATAATGCTATTATGAGCAGCTAAGCTTAACAGGTAAAAATAGAAATATCGATAATTCACTTAACTCTAAGTCATTGATATTAAACGTTTATTACTTAAAGCTATTTTTTATTCTTTTTTAAAGCTATCTGTTCCTTTTTTGAGCACATCAGTAAGAGTCCACTATGGCATTTGTACACCTTGGCATTCACAGCGAATATTCAATCACCGATTCTATTGTGCGCATCAAGCCGTTGATTAAGGCTGCTGCCGCTGATAATCAACGCGCCCTAGCTTTGACCGATTTATCTAACCTTTATGCCACGGTAAAGTTTTATCGTGCCTGTCTTGACGCTGGTATCAAGCCGATTATCGGTAGCGAAGTCATCATGGATAATGAGGATACGCGGCTTGTTTTATTGGCAATGAATAATGAAGGCTATCAAAACATCACCCGCATTGTATCGCTTGGCTTCACCGAAGGACGTGCTGATACGACCAATCATGGCGTGCCTGTGATTAAACGCAGCCATATTTTGGAGCATGCGGCAGGCGTCATTGTCTTATTCACCGAAAAGTCAGATGTCGGTCAGGCACTAGTCGGCTCGATGCCAGAAAAAGCCGACGAGCTGCTCGCAGAGTGGCAAGCGTCGTTTAATGATCGCTTGTATTTTGCAATCAAGCGTACTAATCGTTCGGGTGAAGATGCCTTTATCAACGCTGCTATCCACTCAGGTGCCAAGCATCATATCCCGATCATTGCCCATAACGACGTGCGTTTCTTAGAGCAAGACGACTTTGATGCTCATGAAGCGCGCGTCTGTATCGCAGGCTCTTATGTCCTCGCCGACCCAAATCGTCCACGGCTATATTCAGATGAACAATATTTAAAAACACAGCAGGAGATGGCGGCCCTGTTTGCTGATATTCCGCAGGTGATTGATAATACTTTGCACTTAGCAACCCGTTGTAACGTAACTTTGACACTGGGTATTAATGTATTACCTGACTTTCCAGTGCCTGAGGGCGAGACGATTGAATCGTTTTTTCGAGCAGAGTCACAGCGCGGTCTGACACAGCGTTTAGATAAGCTTTTTCCTATTGATAAACGTCGCGATAATTGGCCGACTATTCAGCAAAAGTATGATGAGCGCTTAGAGTACGAGCTGGACGTTATCTTATCGATGGGCTTCCCCGGTTACTTCTTAATCGTCATGGACTTTATTCGCTGGGCAAAAGCCAATGGCGTACCAGTCGGTCCAGGTCGTGGCTCTGGTGCAGGGTCATTGGTTGCTTATGCGCTAAACATCACCGATCTCGACCCTATTCATTACGATCTATTATTTGAGCGCTTCTTAAATCCTGAGCGTGTCTCCATGCCCGATTTCGATATTGACTTTTGCATCGAAGGTCGTGACCGCGTCATTGATTATGTGGCGCAAACTTATGGGCGTGAAGCGGTCTCGCAAATTATCACCTTTGGTACTATGGCAGCAAAAGCGGTAGTACGAGATGTGGCACGGGTACAAAGTAAATCGTATTTTCTTGCCAGCAAATTATCCAAATTGATTCCAAAAACCCCTGGCATTACGCTCAGTCAAGCGCTTGAGCAAGAGCCGCAGCTTAAAGACCTCATATCCAATCCCGATAATATGGACTATGAAGATGCTATTGAGATTTGGGAGATGGCGATTAAGCTCGAAGGCGTCTGCCGAAACGTTGGTAAACACGCAGGTGGCGTCCTCATTGCTCCGCATAAAATCACTGACTTTAGCGCGATTTATTGTGATGATGATGGTCACCGTGTCAGCCAGTTTGATAAAGATGATGTTGAAGCCGTTGGACTAGTAAAGTTTGACTTCTTGGGTCTGCGTAACTTAACGGTCATCAACGCTGCTGTAGAAAACATCAACCTGCGCCGTGCCAAAGAAGGCAGAGATCCGCTAGTACTAGAAGATTTGCCATTAGATGACAATAAAGCCTACCAGCTCTTGCAAGAGGCGAAGACCACAGCTGTCTTCCAGTTAGAAAGTATGGGCATGAAAAAGTATCTGGCGAAATTACAACCGACCAATATCGAGGACGTCATCGCCATGTGTGCGCTTTATCGTCCAGGCCCGCTTGATGCAGGCATGGTTGAGATGTATATTGACCGTAAGCATGGTCGCGAGGAAGTCATTTACGACCATCCCAACCTTGAGCCGATTTTAGAAAACACCAACGGCGTTATTGTCTATCAAGAACAAGTCATGCAAATCTCACAGGTCATGGCAGGTTATAGCTTGGGCGGCGCGGATATGCTACGCCGCGCAATGGGTAAAAAGAAACCTGAAGAGATGGCTAAACAGCGCGACATTTTTGTCAACGGTGCGACCGCGCAAGGTATTGATGAGGTGACGTCGGGCGGTGTCTTTGACTTGATGGAAAAGTTCGCAGGTTATGGTTTTAACCGCTCGCATTCTGCCGCTTATGGCGTACTTGCTTATCAGACTGCCTATCTAAAAAAGTACTACCCTGCTGAATTTATGGCAGCAGTATTGACCTCTGATATGAACAACACTGACAACGTGGTATTCTTTATCAATGACTGCCGTGAAAACTTCAATCTAACCGTGGTTAATCCGTCGGTGAATCGTAGTGAGTGGCATTTCGTTGCTGACACTCCGACCAATATTATTTATGGCTTGGGTGCGATTAAAGGTGTGGGCGAAGGGGCGGTTGAGTCTATCGTGGATGCGCGCCGCATGGATGGCCCGTTTAAAGATTTATATGACTTTTGCCGCCGTGTTGATATTAAAAAGGTTAATAAGCGTACATTAGAGGCGTTAGTCAGTGCAGGCTGCTTCGATGATTTTGCAGCGACATTGCGACCTGATTTACCAGCAGACGCCGCGTACGAGATTCGCGGTGCGCTCATGAGTCAGTTGCCAAGCGCCGTACAAGCTGCCGAACAAGATCGTCAAAACCGCGAGATTGGCATGATGGACTTGTTTGGTGAGATGGATGGCGTGGTTGCCGCGCCGCCACTCGTCATGACTCCAGAGCTGATTTGGGGTGATAAACATCGCCTAAAAGCCGAAAAAAACACTTTGGGACTATACTTAACTGGACATCCTATCGATGAATATCGCGACGAGCTAAAACGCTACACTTCAGGTGCGCGTCTCGATAAGCTCACAGACACAGGCTACAACGGCAGCTGTTATTTTGCAGGCTTAATTATTGATGTGGCTAACTTCGGTAACCGCAACGTGATTACCTTAGATGATGGAACTTCGCGGTTAGAGGTCAGCTGCTATGCTGAGCGCTTTAATCGTGTGAAAGAGCAGCTAAAAGTTGATGAAGTCGTTGTGATTAAAGGCAGTATTCGTGAGCGTGATGGTCGTCTTTTTGCGCGCCTTGATAATGCGCTAAGTATGGTTGATGCCCGTTTGCGTTGGCTCAAAAAGATTAGTATCAAAGTCCACGGCAGTGATATCAATTTGCTTGCGCGTTTGCAGCCACTTCTCAAATCGGCACAAGCCGACATCATACCAGCGCCGCGCCTATCTTATCATCATGAACAAGATGAGCAAAGTAGCGATGACAATCAAACTGGCAACAGTGGCGTTTATGACCCTGTTATGGGTGGCAGCTTGTATGATGAAGAGGGTAATGATTTATTGGCTTTAGAAGGGCAAGACTATGTACATCAAGACTCTGTTCAGCAGGACTATACTCATCAAAACTATGCCAATCACGCGCTGAGCAATACAGACACCTCCATCAATGATAATTGTACGCCACTTGGCTTGAGTATTTATGAAGAGTACGGCATTGCTAATGTAGGGCTATCTGAGCATTGGCGCGTCTATCCTAACGATGACAACTTACAACAATTAAAGGACATGATCGACGAAGAAAATATCTATTTTCATTATAGCTAGTAAATGAGCGATAACGAATGGATCAGAACACTCCTTTTTACTGTGTTAAATATCAAATCACGACCGAGGCTGAACTCAGAAACAACATTATGAACGGTAATATAGATAATGACATTATTAATCATGAACAATTTGAAGATATGCGTGATTTGCTCGAAGAGGACTTTGCAGAATTGGTACGGACTTATTTCACTGATAGTCAGCTGCGCATCTCACTCCTACGAGCGGCACAAACGACTAACGATAATGCCAACGGTTTTGAGGCCGCTCATGCGCTAAAAGGTGCGAGTGCGAACTTAGGGGCGACTCAGCTGGTCGCGCTCAGTGATCAGCTCCAAGAATATTGCCGCGAGCGAAAAATCAATCAACAAGCAAAACTAATAGAAAATATCGCAGCTGCCCTGCAGTGCGCCGAACAAGAGATTAATAAAAGACTGAGTTACTAATGAGCCCCTCCTCTACTCCTGCCTCTTCTCCTATAGCAGCTTATAGCGCTGCTGACTACCTCTCTTGCTTGCAAGTGGTCATGGTGAATACTACTTTGCCTGCTAATATTGGTTCAGCGGCACGGGCCATGCATACCATGGGCCTATTGCATTTGACAGTCGTTGATCCTAAGCTGTCAATTGATGAAACCAGTGTGTCGCATGCAGCGGGCGGCATTGATGTATTATCATCCGCTCTGATAGCCCCAACCCTTGAGTCTGCTATTGCTGATTGTCAGCTTGTCTTTGCCGCCAGCAGTCTCAGTCGTCATCTGCCGCGCCCTGTCGTGACCCCCACGCAAGCGGCAAAAATTATGCTGGACTTTATTGACGCACAAAAAGCTATCAAGCAGCAATCTGCTTCTGCCACG
>JARIAA010000155.1 GCA_029264635.1 Psychrobacter sp.
AACCGTATCGGCGTAGGCGCAGGTTTTCAAGGTTCTGAGCAAGCGGTGTCAGTAGGCTATCAACGTGTCATCCATCCCAATGCTAGCGTCAGTGTTGGCGGAGCCTTTACCAAAGACGAAACCTCAGGCGGTGTAGGCTTGGGCTACAGCTGGTAAGGATTCAGGTAACATAAAAAAGGGATATTCATTTATCCCTTTTTTTATGGATGTCAATCAGGATGCTTTCCTATAAAATAGTCTATTTAACATAATATACATTATGCGAAAACAAACCAACGGCTTTGAGTATGCCATTCTTAGCTGAGTTATCATTTTTATATTTATTAACATGAATATAAACTATCATTTTACTGCATAATTGTTTAGTATTAATATTTGACCAATTCTGACTCTATCCCAGCAACAAGCTCTGATAAGGATATTTTTATGATACCGTGGTTTCGTTTTAATATTACACAGTCTTATCTTTATAAGCTATCAGCCGCTGTGTGCTTTGCTTCAATACTGGTGACGACGGGTTGTCAGTCTTCTGCTGAGTCAAATGCAACGGCTTCTAACCAACCAAACCATAATTCATCGACGCCAGCGGTCTCAGATGTGAGTCAGCAAACGCTGAGGCAGCAAGCACTACGTATCCAGCGTGCTCTCGCTAATGATGATTTTGCAAGAATCACCAATGACATCCATCCCACACGCGGCGTGCGCTTCTCAATGTATGCCTATGTGCGACCTGAGTCGGATAAAGTCTTTAGCCGTGAGCAATATGCCCAATATCTAAATGAGTCCAATATTCGCTTTACCTGGGGTGAACTTGATGGTACTGGCAATCTATTAGTAACCCCATTACCAGAATATCTTGATACTTGGGTCGATGCCGACAAGTTTAATGAATCTATCGTTAGTATGAATGAATTTAAGCAAAATGGTAATACTATTAATAACTTAAAAAAAATATATCAAAACTCGGATGTTGTTGAGTTTTATGACAAAGGCAGTGATAAATACGGCGGTATGGACTGGCGTATCATGCGCCTAGTGTTCGATGAGTATCAAGATCAGCGTTATTTGGTCGCGATCGTCAACGACCAATGGACGACGTAAGTATTAATTCATATACAGATATATTAGAAAAGAGTGATGCACTACCCTTTTCGTTTATAACTATCAGATATAGGGTGCGCTGAGCACACCCTACTTTCTAAGACTAAAACAAGTTATTGATTTTAAAGAATTTTAATCCAGAAGTACTACAGTGGATCTTGTCGAAAGAACTTCACCATAATGCCATAAATGTCAGGATAAGCATCAATCAGCTTTTGCGGGGTCTCAAAAAATACTTCGCTTAGCACCGCAAAAAACTCCGCCGGATTGGTCGCACCATAACGATCTAATCCTGATTTACGATGGGTTTGAAAGTCTTCAAAATCTCGGCTCATAATTTCAGTCCAACGCTCAGGGTCCATATCAGGCTGCATGGGCGGAAAACCATTGGCGCGGCCGTTTAGCATATCAAGCTTATGCACAAACTCATGAATGACGACGTTGTGACCATCGCGCTCGCCTGAGTGCTTGGCATCCTTCCATGACAGAATGACTGGCCCGCGTAGCCATGCCTCACCGCTGCGATGTTGCCTTCCTTCATGGACGATACCGAACTCATCTACCGTTTTAGTGTCACTTTTATATGAACCCGGATAGATAATAATTGATGACCAGCCCGCGTACCACTCCAGCCCTAAATTCAGAATCGGCAAGCAAGCCTGCAGCGCGATAGATTGTCTAACTTTATCGGTGATCTCAAACCCTTGCGCGCCAGTTATTGATTTGTCATCTAAAAACAACGTTGCCAGCTCAAATAGACGCCTCAGCTCGTCTTCGTTGAGCCTGTCTAGTATCACAATACGCTGTGCCGCCTGCATCCAGTCAGCCGTGGTAAACTCGCTATTGTCTAATATACGCTGGTTGCGCCAGTCTTTTATCATCTCAAACATGGATTAATCCTATTTTATAGAGAGATTGATAGTAAATATAGAGATCCTAAAGTGGCGATAAAAAATACGATTAATAACCAACTCACGCCATCTACTTTACCAGGAATCAGATACCAGCCATCTTGCTTAATCGGTAGGTTTTGTTCCCGATACATCTTCTTTTGGCCTTTAATCGTATAAACGGAAAGCTCACTTTGACGACCATCGAGTAGCAAACTGGTTATAATAGAAACGGGTACGTTTACCAAAAACCCGATAGCACAATACCAAGGCCATGCGATTTCAGTCTGCGTCGCCGCTACCCAAACTGCCAAAAATCCTGCTGCTACGCCAATCAGCAGCCCTCGCTCAGTGGTATGTTGTGAGTAAAAACCGAGCGCATACATACTCAATTTAGCACCAACAAAATAAGAGCCTACTTTGGTGAGTAGCTGTAGCACCGAGCCTTCACTTTGGGCAAAGAGCATGGCTGGCACGATAATTAACCCGGCCCAAACTACGGTAAACCAGCGCGAAGCCTTTAGATAATGGCTTGAGGACGCCTCTTTTTTAAAGTATTTTTCATAAAAATCTAAAGTAGTGACAGTAGCTAAAGAGTTAAGCGCCGAATCAAGACTTGACAGAGAGGCTGCGATCACTGCCGCGGTAATGATGCCTAGTAAGCCTGGTAAGCCTGTATCAGCGGCGAACTGCAAAACGATTGTATTATTATTATCAAATTCTCGACCATTATAATAACTGTAGAACAATACGCCTAACAATAAGAATAAAAAGTAGACAAAGAAGGCGGCAAAACCCATGAATAGAAACGACTTTTTAGCATCGCCAATATCCTTTGCCGTAAGCGCGCGCTGCACCACCATCTGATTAGCGCCATAGACCGTAGTATGATACAGAACCATAGCCACAACACCTGTCCACACGGTAGCCTCTACTTTGGTATCAAGGGAAAAATCCAAAATATTCATTTTGCCATCAGCCTTTAGCTCTGAGAGAGTCGACATCAGTGGCTGAGGCAAATCAGTTAGTAGGAAATAAAAGATGATAACAGCGCCTACCATCAAAATAACGGACTGAATGACATCGGTCCAAATGACCGCACTGATCCCACCCATCAAAGTATAAACCAGAGCCACTATCGTAATAACCACAATAGCAACATTGATATCAATACCAGTAATAAAGCTAATGACCAGTGCCGTCGCATAAAGCACCGCTGCTGAGGACAACGTTTGTGTCATCATAAAGATAATTGACATTACACTGCGAGCTTTTTTACCAAAGCGTTTTTCTTGATAATCGTATATTGATGCCACACCACTATTATAAAAAAAAGGCAAAAACAGCGTGATGACCAAAAATATTACAATAGGATAGTTGATGTGAATCATCATGACCCCAAGGCCACTGCCATACGACCATGCTGGGCCGCCTAAAAATGACATGGCACTGACATAGGTCGCCAGTACTGAGAGACCAATTGCCCACCAAGGTATGGTTTTGCTGCCTAAATAATAGTCTTCAGCACTGTTAACGTTTTTGCTAAACGCCAAACCCATGAGCACATTACCGATAAGATAGACAATCAGAATTGTCCAATTAAGTAGTCCAAAGTCTTCCATTGACTGTCATCACTTTTATTATAGACCCCACTCTGAGCTTATCTTTAAAGCATGAATGCTTCTCTTAAAATTCATTATAAGCCAATAGAATCAAGGTCTTGATTGAGTTGAGAGCGGCATAGTTGTAGCGTCGTTACTGTCTAAATGGTCATTATCTCCCACTTATAGAGTAATACATAATAGACGCTGTATAGTTACTGTTATACATGGACTACATATAACTTACGTTTGCTTACTTGAATACCGCTAGTGATACTGGCACGGTATATGTAGATATATTCTAATATTTAAATATAAGGAATATTCTCTACTCCCATCTTTAGCAAGCCTAATAACAACGACTCTATGGAAGATAACTCATGATACCTGCTGCCCTATTTATTGGCTCAATCGGCGTACTGGCCGAAACCTCTGACATTCAACGCCGCGCCTATAATCAAGCCTTAAAAGAGGCTGGACTCGATTGGCAATGGGATAAAGACACCTATCGAGATCTGCTAACTGACTCTGGCGGCGTCAAACGTCTAACGCGCCTCAATGCAGAAAAGGATGCTAACCTCAGTGAGGAGGACATCAGCCGTATTCATGCGCGTAAAACAGAGCTGGCCTGTCAAGAGATAGTCAACGAAGGCGTCACCCTGCGCCCAGGCGTTGCCGAATTGATCAGTGAAGCGTTAAAGCAAGGTTTAAAAGTAGCTTTGGTAACGTCAACATATCAAGAAAATATTGACGCTATTGCAAAAGCGGCTGGTGATGCTTTGCCACTGGAAAAATTCAGCGCTGTACTTACCAGAGACGATGCCGATAGTAGCAAGCCTGCGCCAGACGTTTATCTTGCAGCCTTAAAACGTCTGTCATTAGACAGTAGCGAGGTGATTGCTATTGAAGACAGCTCACCCTCGCTACAAGCTGCCAAAAAGGCGGGCATTTACACAGTGGTAACCCCGTGTAAATTTACGGATCAGCAAGATTTTAGCGAAGCTGACCAACAGCTAACGTCACTGGAAGGTTTTGAGTTAACTCTTCCAAATTGAGGCATCTATACGGTTAATGACAATCATTAACGATTATTTTCGCTAATGATTGTCATTCATAATCATTGGTACTTTAAGTGGTATAAAAATACAAAAAGCCAGCGAGTGCAGATGTACTTGCTGGCTAAATACATTTAATAGGGAACGATTTTTTATGTCAAAACGCTGTATTCTTCATTTAGTTGGCTCTCCTACTGATCAGTTTTATAATGATTTGTCACGCTTCTATGCCGACAGCTGCATTCGCGCCCTAACAGATCCTTTGCGTTATATCTTCCAGATTGCCTACATCACGCCAGATAAAAAATGGCGCTTCCCCGCCTCGCTGGATGACGCAGATATTGGCGCAGCAAAGACATATGATTTACCTGCTGCGGTACAATTTTTAGCAAAGCAGCAGATCGATGTCGCTTTGCCGCAGATGTTTTGCCGCTCAGGTATGACGGATTATCGCGCGCTGCTCGATTTACTCGGTATACCTTATGTCGGCAATACGCCCCAATTGATGGCACTAACAGCAGATAAAGCCAAGGCTAAAGCGGTCGTTGCAGCAGCAGGTGTCGCAGTCCCTGAGAGTGAACTGCTGCGCCGAGGAGAGATGCCAAGTTTCGAACCTCCTGTGGTGGTTAAGCCCGTTCAAGCGGATAACTCCCTTGGCGTAACATTGGTCAATACTGAGTCGGACTATAAAGCGGCGCTAGAGAAAGCCTTTGCCGAGTCAGATGAAGTATTGGTTGAGCGCTTTATTGAGCTTGGTCGCGAGGTGCGCTGCGGTATTATCGTGCAGCAAGGGAAACTGATATGCTTACCACTTGAGGAGTATCGCATGGACGCCCAAACGCATCCTATCCGCGCTTATTCTAGTAAGTTGAGTGAAGACGCAC
>JARIAA010000202.1 GCA_029264635.1 Psychrobacter sp.
GTATCTTGATATAAAAAATCATACATCGACACACGTGTCGGTGAAATAGTCGTCATAATCTGCTAGCATTCAAAAAGTGTGCTCCTATATTACGGTGCCAAAAGCCTTGACACAATCCCTTAATAATAGAAAAGCGCAATCATTTTGCTCAAAACGCAGTCGATAATAATAATTGTTGTATTTATGCCAGCTGGAAAAACTCCATGACAAATAATGAAAAACCTGATGTGCAGTTGTTAATTAACCTTGAACAGCAAATCTTAACACTGTATCAGCAAGATAAAAAAATAGCTCAATATACAGTATCTACGGCTAAGAACGGCATAGGCAGTCAGCAAGATAGTGGTTGTACGCCACTTGGCAAGCATATTATTGCCGAAAAAATAGGAGGTAGTGCGCCTATCAACGCGGTATTCATTGGACGCGTGCCTACAGGAGAGATATACAGCACGAGCCTTGGTATGCAGTACCCTGAGCGCGACTGGATATTAAGCCGTATTCTATGGCTAAGCGGTCTTGAGGAAGGCATTAATAAAGGCAGTAATAACCAAGGCGGCTGCGATACTTATGAGCGCTACATTTATATTCACGGGACGCCAGACAGCGAACCGATGGGTATACCATGCTCTCATGGCTGCATTCGTATGCGCAGTCAAGATGTTATTGAGCTATTTGAGCAAGTAGATAAAGGTGCTGCGGTCACCATCGTAGCAAGTTGAGTATGCAGGTTATGAAAAGTGAGTAACAATGTAGCAGCAGCAAACAAAAGAAAACGATCGCAAAAGCAAGAAAAGACAGCTTATGTCAATAGCTGCCTCTTTAAATGAATGATTACATCAAGATTATAGGCACCATTTTTATTACCAAAAAGTGGAGCAAGATTGCAGCTTGCTTAACTGTTTTTTGGTACGTTTATCAGCCGTTATTAAAGACGCGCTCAACCAGCCAGCGCCATACCATGCATTAGTATCAGTAAGCGCTTTATTTTGGTAGCACTGCTGGTAATAGGCAGTATTGAGTTGTTGGTCTAAGGCCGCTTGCGCTTTTTTAATCCGTTTTAGCCAGCGTTTGGTTTTCTTTTTAGATTCTTTTTTATTGAATAAGGGTGCCGAAAATTCACTAACGTAGCAAAAGTCCTTTAGATGATTGAGCAATTTGTATTTTGCTTGGCATTCATCAGCGGCGTCTGCCTCGTCAAAGTCTTGCTCGATTCTCAGAAGCTTTGTATGCTGCTTAGAGAGTATCTTTATAACCTTATCCACGGCAAGCTTGTCTGCTTGCGGCTCAAGGCTAGGGTCGCTCATGGTAAAAGCGATTAGCTCAAGTAAGGTTAACTGAAAGTCATGGGCTCCTATGACATCGATAGGGGTAATGCTGATAGCATTAACGTCTGCTGTCCAATCAACTACTGGCGCGCCGCTCTTTTGTAGCTCAAACTCTATATGTAAGGCAAGATAAGCAAGTGTACGATAGTCGCTAAGTAAAGTGGCCGTTTGTTTGAGTATAAGTAGCCAGTCAGGGTTAATCTCATCAGAGAAGCTAGCAAATACCTTTAATACGGTATTTATGCGTTGAAGACCAAGCAGTAGTTGCAAAACGTGCTCGTCATTTTGACTACCAGCTACGACAGCGCTGCTGTTTGGTAGTATTTGTAATAAGCAATTATGCACGGCTGCGCGTATAAAGGTAGGTATACTGCTGTTTTTATGGATGTCGATCTGACTGATATCAGCACTCACCGCTGGACTATAACGCTGACCTTTTATGAGTAGGCCACCGCGTTCAGCTTTGGTCACGGTAGACAGGCACAGCTTATAGCGCTTACACCATATCTTAGCCGTCGCAAATAAAAAATCTACCTCTCCTGATAGTAGCTCAAACTCAATTTCTTGAATAGGGTTTCGTTGAGTAGGATCATTACCATGAATAACCTCTCCAAGATCATATGCCATCTCAATACGGCTTGTATCTTCATCGTTACTATCTTCTACTAACAAGCGCGTGGTGCGCTGTATATCAGTAACGTACTGCCGTGTCAGTTTTTTTGCCAATTTTTTGAGCTTAAAATGGGTTAATGCTGAAGCAATAGTAGTGTTTTTATAAATGGTCAAATCAGGCATCAACGTGTTGGTATCGAGCATGGCTTGTACCTGCTCACTGTCTAATATGGCATTGTGCTCTAGACGCGCTGCAATACCATCGCCTCCCGCCTTGATTGTCTGTACCCAAGTATCGCCTTCTTGACGAATACGAAGGCCAATACCAGCCTGTGCAAGTTGCTGCTCTGTGGTATCGTAATAGTGCGCGGCCATCTGAATCTCTTGAGAGGATTTGACCTTTACCTGACGCAATAGGCTTTTTATCCTCGATTCTGGTACTAGAAATTTTAGCTCTATCTCTTGCATGATGGCTCTCAATAATTCCGACTGATTACTATTAGTCTATCATTCTATACTTATTTTAGCCGCAATAAAAAAACCGCCCTATATAATATAGGGCGGCTTTGTATTTACATCATTATCAACAGTGTAAGGTTTAGCCAAACTGGTTCATCGTGTTTTTACCACCGCCAGCTTTCAGTGCGTTGTCACCCGAGAAAATCTCTTTGTGATCATCACCAAGATCTGATCCTGCCATGGCTTGGTGCTTAACACAAGCGATGCCTTCACGAATCTCTTTACGTTGTACGCCAGCGGCATAAGCAAGCATACCTTCTTCACCGAAATAGCCTTTAGCAAGCTCATGCACGCTAAGTGCTGTCGTATGGTAAGTCGGTAGCGTGATTAGATGATGGAATACACCCGCTTCACGTGCGGCATCTTTTTGGAAGTTCTTAGCTGCTTCATCAGCGGCTGCGTCAAGCTCAGTGCCGTCATAATGAGCGCTCATCAAGTCATCTTTATTGTATTTAGAGATGTCTTTGCCTTCTTCTTCCCACTGGGCGATTACTTGCTTACGGAAGTTAAGCGTCCAGTTGAATGATGGGCTGTTGTTATAAACAAGCTTCGCTTTAGGCTGCTGCTCTTTAATGCGATCAACCATCATTTTGATGTGTTCTACGTTTGGCGTAGGTGTTTCAATCCATAGTAGATCGGCACCGTTTTCCAGAGCAGTAACACAGTCAAGTACCACACGGTCAATGTTCGTATCTTCACGGAACTGATATAGACCGTTTGGCAAGCGCACTGGACGCACTAGTTTGCCATTGTGCTTAAGCAAGCTGTCATTTTCTTGTGCATTTTCAAGCGTAACTTCTTCCATTTCGATAAAATCGATGTATTTAGAAGCAAGATCGCCTGGCTCGTTTGATACTGGGATTTTTTGTGTCAGTGATGCGCCCTCAGAGTCTGTACGAGCAACAATAACACCATCTTCGACACCAAGCTCTAAGAATGCATAACGCAGCGCATTAAGCTTAGAGATGAAGTCTTCGTGCGGTACCGTGACTTTACCAGCTTGGTGACCACATTGTTTTGCGTCAGATACTTGGTTTTCGATTTGTAGTGCACAAGCACCCGCTTCGATGATCTGTTTCGCTAGTAGATACGTCGCCTCTTCGTTACCAAAGCCTGCATCAATATCAGCAATGATGGGTACAACGTGTGAATCAAAGTTTTCTATTTTCTCTAAGATAGCAGAAGTATCTTGGCCTGCTTCTTCAGCCGCGTTTAGCTCACGGAAGTAATCATTGAGTACTTTTGCATCCGCTTGACGCAAAAAGGTATAGATTTCTTCAACTAGCTTAGGCACTGAGGTTTTTTCGTGCATAGATTGGTCAGGAAGCGGACCAAACTCAGAGCGAAGAGCTGCAACCATCCAACCTGAGAGGTAGATGTAAGTTTTAGACGTGGTGCCAAAGTATTTTTTCTTAGCGTACATAGTTTGCTGAGCAACAAAACCATGCCATGCACCTAGAGACTGCGTATACTGTGAGGTATCATTGTCATACTCTTCCATATCTTGACGCATGATTTTTGCAGTATATTTTGCGATATCTAAACCCGTTTTAAAACGGTTTTGCATCATCATACGTGCGGCATCAGTTTCGCTGATATTTTGCCAGTTACCATGCTTTTGCTTTAATTCACGTACTAAATCGATCGCTGATTTATATGCAGTTGACATCTATAGTCTCCTTGGTGGGGTGTAAGTCAATAAAGAAAAATGATTAAAATGAATGTGATATGTGTAAAAAGATGCTAGCAGAAGTAAAAATTTTAAATATGAGCCTTTTGCGTGAGCAGTCTCTACTAAACTATAAGAAAATGGTTGTAAAAGCAAACAAAACCTGTCGACTTGGTCAACTTTCATTTTTCAGAGTTAATTAGCTATTTTATAAGACTTGTCCGCGAGCTAAATTGTTCATTGCTCTAAAGCGTACAAAGAGTCGATTCAAAATTAAAGATGAATAAAAGCAAAAAATTAAGTTTGTTTAATAAGTTTTCTGTCCGTATTTCAGCATAAAAATGAGATAAAATATCATTTGTAGCCAGTCCATTAAAACACATGACGACAGTGCAGTATTTAAAAATAACTCGCTAGCGCTTGCTAAGCACTATAGCTAGGTTGTCTTAATTTATCTAGTTTATGATTGTTATCTTGGGTATTTTATAACGTTATAGTATATATAAAACAATGGTTTAGATGGGGTAGATTGAGTTATAATGAGCATATTCTACGTTGGTTTGGATAAAAATATACGTAAATCATGCTGTTATAGGGTGTTTATATAAAACAATAGTATGAAAAATGCTAAGTTTGCTCATGCTTATGACGGCATTTATTCTACGGCAAAGAGACATAAATATGAATTTGCAGCGGGTTGATTTGAATTTATTGGTGCATTTAGATGTATTGTTACGAGAAAAAAACGTTACACGCGCAGCTGAGCAGTTAGGAATTACGCAGCCTGCCATGAGTAATATCTTACGCCGTTTGCGTAAGCTATTTAATGATCCGCTATTGGTACGCTCATCAGAAGGTATGACACCCACTGAGCGCGCACTTGAGCTACAGCCACGCATTCGGGAGATACTTGCTGATCTGACCCAAGTACTTGAGCCGCGTACTGAGTTTCGGCCATATAGCACCTCTCGTGTCTTTCGCATCATGACCTCGGACTATGCTGAGGCGACTTTGGTGCCCAAATTGGTAAAAGCATTACGTTCTGAAGCGCCGAATGTTATTTTGGATTTTTTAACACCCTCCGACGTCTCTTATCGCGATATGGAGCAAGGACGAGTTGATTTGGCCATCAACCGCTTTAACGAGATACCGCAAAGCTTTCATCAAGTCTTGGTCTGGCGGGATACCTTTAGCTGTTTGCTGTCCTCAGAAAGCCCTTATGCCAACCGCTTTAATCTAAAAAACTATCTAAAAGCGCAGCACGTTTGGGTGTCTAAAACGGGTATGGGCGTCGGTTTTGGAGTCAATCCAGAGAAGTCTGGTGGCCTTGGCTCTATTGATCAGGCTTTACAGCGTTTAGGCCAAAAACGGCAGATTAGTGTCTTCACAAGACATTATCAGATGCCTGCTATGTTGGCTGCTAATAAAGATTTGATTGCGACCCTACCGACACGCGTCGCACGGATGCAGGCTAATAATGACAGTATTATCATGAAAGAGCCGCCGTTTTTTATCCCTGAATTTGAGCTGACCATGGCATGGTCGCCGTTACTACAGCATCATCCAGCGCACCGTTGGTTACGGCAACTTATCATGCATGTCGCGCGGCAGGTAGTTGCTGATGAAGAACATCAAGAGCAAGAAATACCAACAATTACTCATCTGTTTTAGGATAATCATTATTTAGATATCTTGTATCTCTTGGGCATTCAACTCATTTTAAATTACTGACACATCCTTTGAAGTTTAATGATAAAGCCAGCTTTTGCGCTGGCTTTATTTCTATGATAGCAATATCAGTTAAGAAATTCTTAATGAAACAGCCACACTCTTAACATCTTAAGCACATTTCTTTATATCTTGTAAAACTATAAGCCAAGCATTTTGTTATGATAGTGACTCATCGAAAGGCCAGATAGAATATGTTGATGATAATAAATGAGATACTTATAGCAATTAAATAGATCACTGTTTAGTTTACTATTGAGTCTTAGATGAACCATTAACAGAAGACAAATTCTTAAAATAATAATCAAAAAATTATAATCATCGTTTTAGGGATTTGCCAACTAACTCGTCAAATAAATAAGGATAATAATCATGGCAGATATTACTACTGTAAACCCATCAACGGGTGAAGATATCAAAGACTATACTTATATGAGCGCTGATGAAGTCAATAAAATTATTGACGCCTCTCATAAAGCTTTTTCAAAATGGCGTTTAGTAAGTGCTGATGAGCGTGCCAAAGTAATTAACTCGATTGGCGACACACTCATGAAGTATAAAGAAGAACTGGCAACATTGATGACGCAGGAGCGCGGTAAAACGCTTGAGGCTAGTTTAGGTGAAGTTGATTTATGTAAGGCTATTTGTGATTTTACTGCTAGCGAAGGCGTTGCAGCACTGGCTGACGACGAACGTGATATTGAAGGCCTTAAACAGGGTTTGATCAGCTATGATCCTATCGGTATCATTTATGGTATTCAGCCGTGGAACTTTCCCGCTTATCAAGTATTCCGCTATACCATTGCCAACTTAATGGCAGGTAATAGTATTTTACTTAAGCATGCCTCTAACGTAACAGGATCAGGTCTTTTGATTGAGAAAATCATGCATGAGTCTGATCTGCCAAATGACTTATTTCGTACCTTGATTATTGGTCATGATCAATCCGAAAAGGTTATTCAGCACGATAAAGTACGCGGTGTCACCCTAACAGGTAGTGATGTAGCTGGTAGAGTGGTAGCCCAGCAAGCCGCTAAAGTGCTCAAAAAGACAGTGATGGAGCTTGGGTCTAACGATGCCTTCATCGTCTTAGAAGATGCAGATTTAGACTTAGCAGCGGCAACTTGTGCCCATGCACGTTTATATAATAACGGTGAGACGTGTATCGCTGCCAAACGCTTTGTTGTTGTAGATAGCGTTTATGATAAATTCCGTGACTTAGTGATTGAGAAATTCAACAGCTATAAAGTGGGCGATCCAATGGATAAGTCGACCGATGTAGGTCCACTATCTAGTAGTAAACAGCGTGATGAGCTGCATAAGCAAGTACAAGAGAGCGTGAGTAAAGGCGCCACTATTACAATCGGTGGTGAAGTACCTGATCAGCCTGGCGCGTTTTATCCACCAACGATTTTAGAAAATATTAAACCAGATCAGCCTGCTTATAAAGATGAGTTATTTGGTCCAGTAGCTTCGCTTATTCGTGCCAAAGACCAAGACGATGCGTTCCGTATTGCTAACGATAGTCGTTATGGACTAGGCGGCGCTATCTTCTCAAAAGATGAAGAAAAAGCGATTAAGTTAGCCCAGCAGCATTTTGACACAGGTATGGTCTATATCAATGGTTATGATTTAGTCAATCCAGGCCTACCATTTGGTGGTGTGAAAGATTCAGGCTATGGTCGTTAGCATGGTGGCTTTGGTATAAAAGAATTCGTTAACATTAAAGCTGTGCATGTGGTTGGTAAAAAACCAGCTTAACTTATCTATGTATTTCTAGATTACTAAAGTGCCCCGTTGCTAAGCAGCGGGGTATTTTTTTTGCTATAAATTAGCTATTATTTAAACCTATAAAAAAGTCAAACCAGTCATGATTCTACTTTTTGGTAAATTTTATAAAATCGATAGCGACGTTGAAAGCTTAAAGATTAAAGCTTAGTTATTTAACCATAGCTTTAAAGGTAAAGCTGGCAAATAAGAGGGTACAGCATCATTATGTGGATGATTTAAGTCAATAATACCGTTAGCAATCAGCAATATCGTCCACGGTAGTAGCTGATGTTCACCTTTTTGCACGCGCACTTGTAGGCTAACCGCAGTGTCTTTTGGATTTATCTCTAGCAAAGCTTGGGTCAAGACGGCGCCTGCATCAAGCTCAGCGGTGACGATATGCAGGCTACAGCCATGATAACGCTCACCTGCCTGAATAACACGTTGATGAGTATCAAGCCCCTTATAAGCAGGCAAGAGATCAGGATGCAGATTAATCATGGGTGCAGGCATATTGTCAATAAACTCCGCGCTCAGCACCCGCATGAAGCCAGCCAACACAATCAGGTCTGGTTGCCATGTCGTTAGCTGCGCACTGGCATGGGTCTCAAACGTTTTGATGCCCATACGTTTGCCGCTGGCAACATGTGACAAAACGGCTACTGGAATAGAGGCTTCTTTAGCACGTGTAACAGCATAAGCATCTTCGCGATTACTAATGACGCCTACTATCTCAATGGGTAGCACACCTGCTTGCATGGCATCTATCAGTACTTGCAAGTTGCTACCATTACCAGATACCAAGACTGCGATACGTAACGGCTTGTGATTACCTTTCATATGACTGTCTGACATTAACGGTACACCACCGCATCAGCTTCACGGGTAATCATTTCACCGATTTGCCAAGCGGTTTCGCCAGCAGTATTCAATGTTTTGATTGCGATAGCCGCTTTATCTTTAGGGACAACGATGACAAAACCGACACCGCAGTTAAAGGTGCAGTACATCTCATTTTGTTCAATATTGCCCTCAGTTTGTAGCCAAGTGAATAGCTCTGAAAACTGCCAGCTACTTGTGTCAATGCTTGCCGCTAGATTATCAGGCAAGACACGCGGTAGATTGTCCGTTAAACCACCACCTGTGATATGTGACATCGCATGTAAGGCTGAGCTACCCAGAGTATCTTGTAGCGCTTTGATGGCTTTGACATAAATACGTGTCGGTGCCATCAGCGCGTCTTGAATAGGTTGCCCGTCTAGCTGTGCCTCACTTTTAGTAACATCGACACCGCTGACCTCGATGACTTTACGTACTAATGAATAGCCATTAGAGTGCGCGCCGCTCGAAGCAAGCGCAATCAACACATCACCTTCTGCGACGTTTTCACCAGTGATGACTTCCGCTTCTTCAACCACACCAACGCAAAAACCTGCTAGGTCATAATCATCATCTTGATACATACCTGGCATCTCAGCGGTTTCGCCACCGATAAGCGCGCAATTTGCCAATTTACAGCCCTCGCCAATACCAGTGACTACAGTCGCCGCCACGTCGACGTCAAGCTTACCCGTTGCGTAATAATCTAAAAAGAATAATGGCTCGGCCCCGCAAACCAATAAATCATTGACGCACATTGCCACCAAATCAATGCCGATTGTGTCATGACGATTCAGCTGTAGAGCCAGTTTAAGCTTGGTACCTACGCCATCAGTACCAGAGACTAGTAGCGGGGAGGTATAACCTGTCGGAATACGACAGAGCGCACCAAAACCGCCAAGGCCACCTACAACCTCAGGACGAGTCGTGGCTTTTGCTACGGATTTGATTCGCTGTACCAACGCATCGCCTGCATCAATATCAACGCCGGCATCTTTGTAGCTTAAAGAAGGCTTGTCACTCATAGTCGTCTCACAGTTGGGGATAGATAATTGGAATTAGTCATTGAAGTTGTTCGATAAAACGGACCATTGCCGTCAGCATTACGAATTTGGATGTAATGCGCGCATTATACCCAAAAATAGGCCGCACCCGCAAAGCAACTTGCCAATATTTGACTAAGAGTAGAACAATATTAAATGTAATAGTAAATAAGAAGTCAAGACACAAAAAATGACTGCTTTTTTGTTGTACTCTGCGATAATAAAGCAACAAAGTCGTTGTGAAAAATTACTGTACTAATGATTACTTTTATATAAAAATCATCACTGAAAAATCGCCTGATACTAGGTATAAACCTCATCATTCAAACTCAGTTTAATCGTAGGATTGTCCTTAATGATAAACCAACCGATAGATCCTTTTTTTCGGCGCTTATTTATTGTCGTTGTTATTGCTATAGTCCTATTTTTACTGTATTTAATGATGCCAGTGATTATACCGTTCGTAGTTGCTTTTGTGCTGGCCTACTTACTCAATCCATTGGTCAAAAAACTATCAAAATACGTCAAACGCTGGATTGCCATTATCATTGTCTATTCAACGCTTACGCTGAGTATGGTTTTGCTGCTTTGGTGGATTGTGCCGACGTTATGGCATCAATTGCAAGCGGCTTGGGAGTATCTACCCAAAATCTTGAGATGGTACGATGAAGTCGTACGTGAATGGTTTGTCATTAATACTCGCATTCGTCTGCCACAATTAGAAGCAAAAGGATTGTCTGAGACGCTCGTAGACTATATGCAAACGCATTATAGATTTTCAGATGCCAGTACATGGATGAGTCAAATACTAGCCTCTAGTATGAATTTTATCAATAATGCTGGGCTGATTGTATTAGTACCTATTTTGACATTTTATTTCTTATTTAACTGGGATAAACGTCTACTTACTTGGAAGATGGCTATCCCTACTGCCTATAAAAAAACCGTCGTTAACATTGCTCAAGAGTGTGACTATGCACTGATGGCTTTTATTAAAGGTCAGCTACTGGTGATGGTATTATTAGGCATTATTTATGCCGTTCAATTACAGCTCATCGGGCTTGAGCTTGGTTTGATTATTGGCATGGGCGCAGGTATCGCAAGTTTTGTGCCTTATTTGGGCTTTGGCCTTGGTTTTATAGCAGCCATTATCGCCTGTTTATTTCAATTTGGTCTTGATTGGACGTACCTCTCCTTGATAGTAGGCGCATTTTTGGTCGGGCAGGCAGCTGAAGGGTATGTATTACAGCCATTATTACTAGGTGATAGAATTGGACTTTCACCGTTGTGGGTTATTTTTTCTGTATTGGCAGGGGCAAGTTTGTTGGGCTTCGTCGGTATGCTAATTGCACTGCCTGTGTCCGCCGTACTGAATGTCCTATTTCGTCACTTATATGATTATTATCGATCTACAGACTTTTACAAAGGTCATAAACAATTGGGCTTGTTTGAAAAAAATGACTGATATTCTAGTCATGGAGTATAGATAAGATAGTCCATGACTACTAAATATGAAGCAGAAACATAGCCATTGACAAGCCTTAATCAGTAAAAGACTTGTCAGTCATTTTACAAATATGTTATATATAGGCGCAGCATTAATGATAATTGCTGTTATCACGCTGGTTTTAAGAAAGCATCTGCTCTTCACAAAACTGTTTGCTAATTTAACTAGCTTAAAGATGGCCGTACGTCATCATTACCAGTCTATACTAGGTAATGTTATATATCTTAGAAAAACATTTATCGCTTTGCCCTCAGTTTTATGGTGCTAAGCAAACCGAGTTGATGATTTATGGCAGAAGCACAGCTAAGTCTCAATCTAGACATTAAACATGATGCAAGTCTCAGCGACTTTGCTGGTCCTGGTTGGATGTCGATTATTGATGCAGTGCGGCAGCTACATGTCGGCCTGATTGGGCAGCTGTACCTATTTGGTAGCCCCGCCACTGGTAAGTCTCACTTGTTATCTGCTATTTGCGAGTCGTTCATTGAGATGGATAAGTCAGCAATTTGTTTGTCACTAAATGAGCTCATTCATACTGATGTAAATGTACTTTCTTCTTTAGAGAATTTTGATCTGATTGCTATTGATGATTTAGAAGTGCTTGAGCAAAGCAGTCAATGGCAAGAGGCGTTGTTTCATCTGATCAATCGTAGCCGTGAAGGGCAGCGCCAGTTACTATTTGCGGCCAATAAACCGGCCAATGGCTTGCCATTTCAATTGACAGATTTACTGACTCGTTTGGCACAGGCGCCTACGTTTAAAGTACCAAACGGCCATGATTTAGCAGACCGTCAGGCATTGCTACAGTCTATTTTACGCAGGCGCGGTTGGCAGTTTGATGAACGTATCATTGATCATCTGCTAACTGAAGGTCCACATCGTATCGGAGCCATGATGGAGGTATTGAACTATATCCAGCCGATGTTCTCTAATCTTGGACGTAGTAATATCTCTAAAGCTGTCATCAGTGATGCACTACGGACTATCGATGAGCAGACGCTTGCCGCGGAGCTTGCCGATATTGCACAAGAAAGCCAAGACGAGCATGAGTTAGCAGACTATGACAATCATACCATTCCGTTGGACTTTTAGACGCGGTCATCTAGTTTATTGAGTATCAGTAATACAAGGCTGTACCCTGTAATTTTTTCGCCAAATTTTCTACTATAGATAGGATATCTTATGAAACTTTCTGCTTCTTTGCTCAAAAAACTGACTATTAGCACACTATTTGTGAGCGTAGGGTCAGCTTCTATGCTTTCACAGGCAGCAGTGACATTACTCGTTGATGACCATATCAAAGTCACTGCGATTAATGGTCAAGAACTTAAACAAAGTATCTTTCAGCCTTTGAGTAAGGAGTTTACTTTACAGCCTGGTAAACATGTCATTACTGCTAAATATGATCGTTTATATAATTTGAACCATAACGATCACGATTATTTGCGTTCAGGAAATATCAGTGTGGCGGCTGAACTAGCAGACAATCAAACCTATCGTTTGACCATGCCTAACCAGCCAGAAGAATACAAGGCTGCCAAAGAATATGCTGAACGTCCAACTTTAGCCGTACAACAGGGTAATACGATCGTTGCAAGTCAACAAAGTATGGGCGGTAACGACGGTGGTATATTTTCAGGGTTGAGTAAAGCGCTAGGGGGGGTGTTTAACGGCAGCGGTGATGCAGCATTACAAAACCAGAATACGATTGCAGCATTAGGACAGCCAACAACGCAGCAGACTATAACCACGCAAACGAACTCTGCTGCAATAAATGCCACTCCTCAGTCTGCAGATAACCTTGATAACTTTATGCAAATTTGGCTCAATGCAACACCAGCTGAGCGTGAAAAAATGCGCCAATGGATGCAAAAATAAGCAAAACAATGACCGTAAAAAAGCACCTACATATTAGGTGCTTTTTTATTATTTAGCAGTTGTTCGCTAACAAATTTCTATTATATGACTGACAAATTATTATTTAGCCAAAAAAGCATTATACATCCAAATCAGCTTTTCTTGCTGTTGCACGTATTCATCTACTAAATCAGCAGTACCTTGGTCTTCTGCGGTTTCTGCTACTGCTGAAACTTCACGTTGCTCCTCGATAAGTGCTTGAAGGCCAGTGACTACGCCTCTCACGCACGCATTACCTTCTTTGACGTTTTTGTCCTCTTGAATGCTCGTATGCTGGGTAAAGTCGCTATAAGCATGCATCGGCGTGCCACCTAATGTCAAAATACGCTCAGCAATTTCATCAATCTCTACTTGCAGATTGGTATATAGCTCTTCGAACTGCGGGTGCAAAGTAAAGAAGTGCTCACCTTTAACGTTCCAATGATAGCCGCGCACGTTGATATAAAACATGTGATAGCTCGATAATAGACGATTTAGCTTAGCGATAACTTCGCTCATATCTGCTTTTTCTAGACCGATTTGGTTAGTTGCATTATTAGTATTACTCATAATATTATCCTTATAGTGTGAGTGTTCATTTAATAGAGTAAGAGTGTATCAAGTCGTATGCGCTGTTGCTATGCTTATTAATATATTGGAGCCTGTCAGCCTTACATAGTAACAATGCAGAGACATTCGCTTAAACATATCTACTGATATCAGCGTTAATATCTTTTCAGCTCTGATGTTTATTAGCATAGCAAATCCTTATCAATAAGTTAAGTTCAATAAATATAATAATACGATTTATTTTATAAAACTATAATGAGACTTTTTATTTAGTTCATAGTTGATAAAAATGTTGCTCAATGGTTAAACGGGCGCTTTTAGGTTCTCAGGATTCAAACCGCGGATCGGTACAACCTCTTGTAAATGCTGACGTACTGTATCAATGGGGAATTTCTGTGCTTGCAAACGTTTGGGCACAATTTGGCTACCTTGTTGTCCTTTCATCTCAAACATCATAAAAATATAATCATCAGTCTCATCCCAGCTTTTAATAGCAGTCCATGGAATCACCGCTTGCTGGGTCGTCGCAGCTCGCATTTGCATGCCGCGCATTTTATTATTATTCATTAAATCTGGTTGATTAGAGGGTATGGCCATGACTAAACCGTGTTTTTGTACACCCAGCTTCATCTGACGCATCTCATCGGGCATCTCTTGTTCAGCCACTTGTTTGTCGAACTGCTGTTTAACATACCACTTAAAGCCTAGCGTACGAACCAATAAATAAACCACGACCAAGACCAGCATGATCCAAAAAATAATAGTGGAGTAGCCTGTCACAAAGATGAGCCCTGCAACCGCCAGTATCACGACTATCGCCATAATAATCCATTCTTTCATTTTGATGCTTTTTAGACCAAAAGAGGGGCTGGCACTGGCAAACAGTTCATACTGTGCTTGATGGAATTCCGCCTCGGTCAAGTTTAAGGCGACAGGTTGTAGCGTATAGGGATACAGGGCCATAAAGGTTTCTCAAATACTTATAGTAAAAGCGGTGGGTGAAAAGCGCCGAAGTATGGCTTTGATGCTGTACTTGGCTAGAAGCATAATAAAGATATGCGCTTATCTTAACGAAAACTGCTCTTAAAAGAAACAAATAAGCTCGGTAGTAGTACGATCGTCTGTTAATCTGTGCCTGAAAACGTGGTCAAATCTGTCTAGTCTTGGTATCATAGCAGCCATTTAATTTTGAATGTTTTTACCCTTTTTACTCTTAGCGCTATAGGCAACTACTATGATTGATCCAAAACTCTTACGCGGCGATTTAAGCGATTTACAACAGCAGCTGGCTACCCGTGGCTATACGCTTGATATGAAGTTTTGGCAAACCATTGAAAACGAACGTAAATCGCTGCAAGTTAAGACAGAAGATCTGCAGTCGCGCCGTAATGCAGGTGCCAAGCAAGTGGGCGCGCTGAAAAAATCAGGTGAAAATGCCAGCGAGCTGTTGGCCCAGATGCAAAGTGTCAGCGGTGAGATTAAGACGGCAGAAGACGAGCTGCGTCGCTTGCAAGAGCGTATCAACCAAGCAGCGCTGCAAATCCCCAACATTCCAGCAGCAGATGTGCCAGTTGGCACTTCAGAAGAGGACAACGTCGAGGTGCGCGCATGGGGCACGCCGCGTGAGTTTGATTTTGAGATTCAAGATCACACTTATATCGGTGAGACGCTAGGTATGCTGGACTTTGAGGCGGCAGCGAAGATTACAGGTAGCCGCTTTAGTGTGCTCAAAGGACAACTGGCGCAAATGCATCGTGCTTTGATCCAATTTATGCTCAATACTCATACTGGTAAGTACGGTTATACTGAAACTTATGTGCCTTATATTGCCAATTCAGAGAGCTTAACAGGAACAGGGCAGCTGCCAAAGTTTGAAGATGATTTGTTTAAACTCACCAATCATACCAACAACGACAGTACAGATTTTTACCTAATTCCGACTGCTGAGGTGCCGATGACCAATTTGGTACGCGGCGAGCGTCTAGATAGTAAAGAGTTGCCACTAAAATTCACGGCGCATACGCCCTGTTTTCGTAGTGAAGCGGGCTCGCATGGCCGTGATACCCGTGGTCTTATCCGTCAGCATCAGTTTGAAAAGGTGGAGATGGTCAATATTGCGACGTCCGAGCAATCTGATGAATTGTTAGAGGCGATGACAGGACAAGCCGAATATATTTTACAGCAGCTTAACTTGCCATATCGGGTTATGAAGCTGTGTACAGGTGATATGGGCTTTGCCGCGCAAAAAACTTACGACATCGAAGTCTGGTTACCGAGCCAAGAGACGTACCGCGAAATCTCTAGCTGCTCAAACTGCGGTGATTTTCAAGCCCGCCGTATGGGCACGCGTGTCAAAGACGGTAAGCAGACGAGTCTTGCGCATACGCTTAACGGCTCAGGATTGGCCGTTGGTCGTACCTTGCTCGCGGTAATGGAAAATCATCAAAACGCTGATGGTAGTATTACTATTCCTGAGGTGCTGCGTCCGTTTATGGGCGGTGCTGAGACGATTCTAGCTTGATAAATATTTTATCTATAACGATGGTGAGTTAGCCATATCACTCACCATTTATGGTTTTTATCTTATGACTCATAGTTGTTTAAAAAAACCGATATGAGTCATTGTGAAATACAAACGATTTTATAATGCCATTTTTGGCTTGGCTTATTGCAAATATGTTAATATTGCCGCTTAATGAAACGCCTTGTTCTAAAAAGCTTTGATTGCGCTTTTCTTCTATTTCTCAATTTATTCTCTTCTCATCTTTCATACTTTTCATTCGAATATTAGGACGCGCTATGCCCACCCCAATTAATGAACGTAAACTTGCCAATGCCATCCGTGTGCTCTCATTTGACGCAGTGCAAAAAGCCAACTCTGGACATCCTGGTGCGCCGATGGGCATGGCCGATATCGCAGAAGTACTATGGCGCAAGTTTTTGAAGCACAATCCTGCCGATCCACATTGGCATAACCGTGACCGCTTTGTATTGTCCAATGGTCATGGTTCAATGCTGATTTATTCATTGCTACATTTATCAGGCTACGATGTCAGCGTCGATGATCTAAAAGGTTTTCGTCAACTGCATTCCAAAACCCCAGGTCACCCTGAGCTGGGTTATACGCCGGGTATTGAAACGACCACAGGGCCATTAGGTCAGGGCATCGCCAATGCGGTTGGTTTTGCAATTGCAGAAAAAACCTTAGCTGCGCAGTTTAATCGCGACGGTCATAATATCGTTGACCATCATACTTATGCGTTCTTAGGCGATGGCTGCTTGATGGAAGGTATCAGTCATGAAGTTTGCTCGCTCGCTGGCACGCTTAAGCTTGGCAAATTAGTCTTCTTTTATGATGATAACGGCATCTCTATCGATGGCGACGTCGAAGGCTGGTTCACTGACGACACACAAATGCGCTTCGAGAGTTATGGTTGGCAAGTGATTAAAGTCGATGGGCATGATACCGATGCGATCACTAAAGCGACTGAGCAGGCGATTGCTGAAACCAATAAGCCAAGCTTAATCATTTGTAAAACTATCATTGGTGTGGGTAGCCCGAACAAACAAGGCTTAGCATCTAGCCATGGCGCGCCACTTGGTGATGATGAGATTGCTTTAACGCGTGACGCGTTATCTTGGAAACACGGCCCGTTTGATTTAGATGAAGAGATCTATGAAGCCTGGGATGGTAAAGCGAAAGGCGATGTACAACAAAAGAACTGGGATGCGGACTTTGAAGCTTATAAAAAAGCTTATCCAAAGCTGGCAAGCGAACTATTACGTCGTTTAAATGGCGAATTGCCAGCAGATTTTGATAGCCAAGCAAAAGACTATATCCAGCAAACGCAAGAGCAGGGCGGCGATATTGCCAGCCGTAAAGCCAGTCAAAATGCGATCAACACCTTGCAGCCTTTATTGCCAGAGTTATTGGGCGGTTCAGCGGATCTCGCAGGCTCGAACCTCACGCTATTTAAAGGTGCTAAAGGTATTGAAACAGATGACGATGGCAACTATATCTACTATGGTGTGCGCGAGTTCGGTATGACGGCGATTGCCAATGGTATCGCGCTACATGGCGGCTTTATCCCTTACGTCGCAACCTTCCTGATGTTTATGGAATATGCGCGTAACGCCGTGCGTATGGGCGCATTGATGAAGCAACGTATCATCCATGTTTATACCCATGATTCAATCGGTCTAGGTGAAGATGGCCCAACGCATCAGCCCGTTGAGAAATTGACTAGCCTACGTACCACGCCAAACCTACGTACATGGCGTCCTTGTGATGCAGTGGAGTCGGCAACCGCTTGGGTGGAAGCGATTAAATCTGAAAACAACCCATCAGCGCTTATCTTTAGCCGTCAAAGCTTGCCACATCAAGCGCGTGATAGTGAGCAAGTGGCGAATATCCCTAAAGGTGGTTATGTATTAGCGAAAGAAAAGAGCGAGCTAAAGGCCATCATTATTGCTACAGGCTCAGAAGTTGGCCTTGCTATGCAAGCGCACGAGACGTTAAGTGGAAATGGTGTCGGCGTGCGTGTGGTCTCAATGCCGTGTGCTGAGATTTTCATGGAGCAAGATGCGAGCTACCGCGAGTCGGTATTGCCTGCCAATATCCGCGCCCGCGTCGCTGTGGAAGCCGCGCATGTAGACTACTGGTATAAGTTCGTTGGTCTCGATGGCAAAGTCATCGGCATGACCACTTATGGCGAATCAGCACCTGCTGAGGATTTGTATAAAGAGTTTGGTATTACTACGGATGCTGTGGTTGAGGCTGTGAATAGTTTGGTCTGATTTGTAGGCTGCGGCTTTAGCCCAGGATTTAGCTATGATTTGTAGTTGAGTTGATGACATTGAGAGAGCTACTGGATAATTCTGGTGGCTCTTTTTTTATTTGGTTTTTGGCTTTTAATTGATATTTGTTTACCTTTCTGCTTAACTAAGCCTAAGTTTAATTTCTCAATAGCAAAACTTGTTTGCAAATCAAGTTTTAGAATAATACTTTGGAATAATATCATGGCAGCCTATATCACCGTTGGCGCTACAACTACTCACGGCGGTACAGTTATTACGGGTTCACCGCATACCACGCACAATGGCGTGCAAGTCTCACGTAAAGGCGATAAAGTCATCTGCAAAAAATGTAAAAAGCTTACTACTATTCTTACTGGCGATCCTACTTTTATCGTCGATGGTGCGCCTATTGCACGCGGTGGTGATGTTACGAGCTGCGGTGCGAAATTGATTGCTATTCAGCAGTCGTTCTGTGAGTCGGACTTTGAGGTGCAGGGGGTTGAGCAGCCCACCCCTTTACAGTTTCCTAAGTCTGATCCAGATGCTTTATTTGCTGCTATCAATGACAAAGTTTACAAGGATAGATTTCAATTGCTAGATCAACATAGCCAACTTCCATTAGCCTATATCAATTATCGTTTAGATTATGATGGTAAATCCGTTGAAGGCAAAACTGATGCAGAGGGATTTACTGAAATAATTGAGTCAAATTACTCAGCGGAAGTAAATATTTATTTATTAATAGATGAGGAAGAGTAATATGGCGCAAAGAGAGATTCGCTGTGGCAGTTATCATTTAACGAAAGCTGATAATAATGGTAATAAATGTATTGA
>JARIAA010000209.1 GCA_029264635.1 Psychrobacter sp.
ATTTGATGCTTTAGTAGTAGAGAATGTATAAAAATACGATTTAAATAGTTTTATCTAAAGATTTCTAAATGAATTGCTTCGTAATCTCATCTGTTTTTATTTATCGATATTTGCTCAAAAAAAAGCGACCCATTACGGATCGCTTTTATCGCTTAAAATAGTACGAATATAGTTGAGTAATTTCACATTAATAAAGTCCTAAATATATTTAGGCTATTGGGCTTGATAAGAGAGTTTAACACCTAGCACGTAGCCATCATTGTCTTCAAAATTACTGACAATATCTTGGGTTGGTGTTTTACCTTTTGCATCGCCGAACCACAGGTATTTGCCACCTGCTGATACTGCCCAGTTTTCGGTGACATTGTACTTGGCACCGAGACCGACACTATAGTAGCCTTCGATAGGACCTAATGATGTTACGGGATCACCAGCACCACTATCCCAACCAACATTACCACTAACCGCCAATGCTGGCGTTAGACGCTTAGCCAAACCAAGCTCAACGGCCCATTGATCGTCATCGTAGCTGACCAGTGATAACCCATCAGGACGGTACGCAGGATTAGCGGTACTTACCTCATTATATAATGATGGTGTAATCGCAAAATCGCTCCATGGTACCCAGCGCACTTTTGCCGTAGCGAGTGTGGTTGGGTTAATGCCAGTTTGAAAATCAAAGTTGACTGATTCTGGCGTTTTGATTTCGATATCTGTGTGTCTAGTGGTCGGTAGCGCTAACCCAGCAGTTGCTCCAGCAGCAGTAGCAATTGGAAAGGTCTCGAAAGCTTTGGCATTGTGCTTGATTTCAGAACGATAAGTCAAAGCTGCCTTCAACGCAATTTCTGGCTTACTATAAGACATGCCAGCTATCCAGCCATAGTCTTGATCGTTACTAATATGGGTGCTATAACCTGTTGCTGAGCTATAGGCTGTACCGCGTAATTTGACGTCTGCTCTTACACGCTGAGCAACTGGGCCGCCATAAGCTTGAAACTCTTTATTGGCCCCAAATTTCGCTCCAAGAATACCTGTAATACTCTCGGTACGCACTTCTACTTGCGTCGCTTCCCCAGCCGTAGCGGCCAATCCTTTTGCAGCCTCAAGGCTAATGAGTTGACCCTGAGCTTGTTGTAACTCCTCAGCTGTCAAATCATCTGGATTGCCTGGAGTAAGCGCAGCCCTTAATGCATCGATATTTTGATCGACTAGGCCTTCCGTTAAATTAGGATTCCTTGTAAAACCTTGAATAAGTAAGTCTGGATCACTATTAGTCACAAAATTATTATTACCAACATAGTCAGCAGCAGCGCCGAATGGCTCGTCATATAAGATACCCACACTAAAAGTATCATTGATATCCGTTTTTACCCCATAACGAAAAAAATCGTAAGACTTTGCTATATCACCGACTTTATTGCCCGACGCATCTTCACCGCTTACATCGCCATCAATATAGGTGTAACTAGCTTCTGCATATAGGCCATCTTGTAAGAATGCCGTGATATCTTGACCTGAACGATCAAGACCAGCCGCATTGCTCATGCTCGCCACAGAAAAAGCAGCGACAGCGACGACAAGCGTTTTTAAATGAAAATTGGGGCCCATTGTATTTCTCCAAACGTCCTCATTGTTATACCATCTTGATAACGATTGTTATGCAAGAGATATCCTCGGGGAAAGATGGTAATGTCTTTTAAACGCTAAAACAACACAAATATCCTGTTATTTTCTAATTATGACTATTTAGTCACAAAGTGTTAACAGCATTCATTTATACGCATATACTTAAACTTCTGATCACCCTATCTTTTTGACCTTATATTCATTATTAAGTATCTAACGCAAATAGGAAGTGTCGATTTTGCATTTAGTCGCTTTGACCTTTAATAGTGGGGCGGTCTATCTGCTATCACATCAAAGGGCGCTATTCCCTCGTCATTGCTTTGACTCTCCACTTGTTTGTAGACCAGTTGCAGTTGGCGCTGTAATGTATGGATATGTTTGTCTTGGCGAGTAACCACTTGGTCAAGGCGCTCTACTGTCAATTCAAGATGCGCCATACTCATTTGTAATTCAATCATTTGCGTCTGTAGCTCAGAGAGCTTTAACGCACTGTCATTTTGGTTTGGAATATTTTTATTGTTTTTTGATGATGGATGCATACTTTTCTCAACAGGATGGCTATTCATAATAGGAGGCTTGTATTATAAGTCATTTATCATTGGAAAAAGATCCTAGCAACCAATGATAATAAAATGACTGGCATAGGAAAACACTGTTTTATTGACACTTTTACCATAATGAATAAGATAAAAAACTTTGCTCACGATAAACTCGCATGTCAGCATGTTATACTATTACTCATCTAGCAATTTCCTTTATATTGCCCTTATTCAATTATTACTTTCACTACTATATATAAGCTTAAGATAATTTATGGCACTGATACATCTAAAAAATATCCATCTCGCTTTTGGCGTCGCTCCTGTCCTTGATGGCATTGACTTTAGCATCGATGAGGGCGAGCGCGTCTGTTTAATCGGGCGTAATGGCGAAGGTAAATCGACTTTATTTAAATTAATAAATGGCTCCTTGCAGCCTGATAGCGGTGAAGTCATCATCAATGGTAGCGCAAGTGTAGCTATGCTTGAGCAGGACGTCCCTGAAACCAGCGGTAAAATATTAGATATCGTGATGGGTGGTAGCCGCCGTACCGCTGACCTACTGATAAGCTATAATCAACAGACTGACTTATGTGCTGATGGCGACATGGATGCGTGCGAGCGCATGGCGACATTGCAGCATGATATCGATGCCGTTCATGGTTGGGATTTAGAGCGCGAAGCAAGACGTCTTATCACGACGATGGGTCTTGATCCTGAAGATGATCTATCTTCGTTATCTGGTGGTCGTAAGCGCCGTGTACTACTTGCGCGCGCGCTTGTGACCAAGCCTGACATGCTGTTACTTGATGAGCCAACCAACCATTTGGACGTCGATAGTATTGAGTGGTTAGAGCGCTTTTTACTTGATTGGCAAGGTTTAACTTTACTGTTTGTAACCCATGACAGAGCATTCGTTGATAAGCTTGCAACTCGCATTGTAGAGCTTGATCGCGGTCAATTAACAAGTTATGACGTGACTCAGGGTGCTAAAGGTTACGCGCGTTATCAAGAGCTTAAAGAGCAACAACTGCTTGCAGAAGAAAAGAATAACGCGAATTTCGATAAAAAACTGGCACAAGAAGAAGTGTGGATTCGCCAAGGTATCAAAGCGCGCCGTACCCGTAACGAAGGCCGTGTCCGCGAGCTCAAAGCCTTACGAGAAGAGCGCAGCAGTCGTCGTGAGCAAGTGGGCAACGTCAATATTACGATGGGCGAAGGCGAGAAAAGCGGCAAGCTGGTCTGTAAAGTTAAAAACCTACATCTTGAATACGATGGCAATGTGTTGGTCGATAATTTTACAACGACTATCATGCGTGGCGATAAAATCGGTATTATTGGTCCAAATGGTGCGGGCAAAACCACCCTTATCAAAGCTCTACTCGATATGTCTGACGACGAAGTGACCAAAACTGGCAGCGTTGAGCTAGGTACTAACTTACAAATCGCTTTTTTCGATCAGCTGCGCGATCAGTTAGATCTTGAAGCAACGGTCGCTCAAAACGTGTCAGAAGGTTCAGACTTTATCGAAGTGGGCGGTCGTAAAACGCATATTATGAGCTATTTGCAAGATTTTTTATTCGCTCCAGAGCGCGCTCGTACGCCGGTTAAAGCCTTGTCTGGCGGTGAGCGTAACCGAGTGCTGCTGGCGAAACAATTATTAAAACCTGCCAATATCCTCGTACTTGATGAGCCAACCAACGATCTGGACATGGCAACTCTTGAGTTACTAGAAGAGTCTGTGAGTAGCTTTAATGGTACCATTCTTTTGATTAGCCATGATCGCTCATTTATGGATAACGTCGTCACCTCAACGTGGGTGTTTGACCAAGATGAAGATGGCAGAGGTATCGTTAAAGAATATGTCGGCGGCTATCAAGAATACTTGGTACAAAAAAATCGTGCACAAGCCGCTAAATCTAATAGCAAGCAAAACGGCAAACCTAGCAATAATACTGCACCGGCCGCTAAGGTCAATAACGCAGCCAAAAAGCTGAACTTTAATGAGCAGCGCGAACTTGATAATTTACCGAAACAGATTGCTGCGCTTGAGCAAGAACAGACTCAGCTACAAGAACAACTAGCAGACGGCTCTTGGTTCACTCAAGACTTTGATGCTGCCACTGTCGCAAGTGAGCGATTATTAAGCATTGAGGATGAGATGATGGATAAGCTTGAACGCTGGGAGGCACTTGAGAGCGACTAGGCTATATTCATACGGTGGAGCGTAAACTGCGACAATGTATGTTCTACTAAATAGTGGGCCATACTAGCGTTAGATTTTTCAAATGCTTTATATAGAATGTGTAGTAGGTATAGTATTATTAAGATACAGATACCCCTGTGAGATAGCAGTAAACTTACGGAAAGTTAGTGAACATTGCCTTAATTTCAAGTATCATTCTCAGTCTTTGAATATCCTTATTAAACCTAAGGTGATGAATGTAGTCAGACCCTGATATAGTTAGATTTTAAGTGTCATTTATGAATAGTTTTTTTATAGCGTTCAATCAGTAATGATAAGGTGTCAAGTAAGCTTTATTTTTGACACAGTAATTTATTTTATAACCGAAATAGCTTAGAATAGCAACAATTAGCAAAATTAGGCACAGCTAAAGTGGCTTGTATGTTGGTATTGTAGATTTCTAAGCCACAAACCCAGTGTGGGATAATCCCATTTCATTCACCTGGAGGAAGTATTAATGAGCCAAGCCGAAGGCGTTAATGTACAACGTCGTAGAGTTCTTATTGCCTCGACTGCCGCAATTGGTGCAGCTGGGGTAGCTGCTGTAGCAACACCTTTTGTTCGTTCTTGGACCCCAAGTGCTAAAGCAGAAGCTGCCGGAGCGGCAGTGACTCAAGACATCGGTTCTATCGAAGATGGACAAATGATCGTCGTCAAATATCGTGGCAAACCTATCTATGTAGTTAAGCGCACCGAAGATATGCTAAATACGTTAGAGTCGGTTAGGCCTTTGTTGTCTGATCCTGATTCTAGTGCGTCATTACAACCTGAATATTGTGCAAACCCTACTCGCTCTTTAGAGCCAAGCGTTCTAGTGGTAGAAGGCGTATGTACGCATTTAGGGTGTGCGCCAAACTACCGTCCTGACGTTGGCGCAGCTGACTTAGGTGGTAATGACTGGTATGGTGGGTTTTTCTGCCCATGTCATGGTTCTAAGTACGACTTGGCAGGTCGCGTCTACAGTGGCGTTCCTGCACCGCTTAACTTACCCATCCCAGATTATAGTATGGATGGTACCATCTTGACGGTTGGGGAGGCTTGATATGAGTATGAGCAAAAAGTTAATGAACTGGGTGGACGCGCGTTTCCCCGCGACTGAAACCTATGAATACCACATGTCAAAGTACTACGCACCAAAGAACTTTAACTTTTGGTATTTCTTTGGCGTGTTATCGATGATTGTATTGGTCAACCAATTGGTGACTGGCATTTGGCTTACAATGATGTACAACCCAAGTGCTGAAGGGGCATTTGCGTCGGTTGAGTACATTATGCGTGATGTCAAAGGCGGCTGGCTCATCCGTTATATGCATTCTACTGGGGCCTCAGCATTCTTCGTGGTCGTCTATTTGCATATGTTTAGAGCGTTACTATACGGCTCTTATCAAAAACCGCGTGAGCTTATTTGGCTCATCGGGATGGGTATTTATTTAGCCTTAATGGCAGAAGGTTTCTTCGGTTACTTATTACCTTGGGGTAATATGTCATTCTGGGGCGCGCAGGTTATTTTAAACCTTCCTGCTGCATTACCAGTCATCGGTGACGGACTTGCTGAATGGGTACGTGGTGACTATATCATTTCAGGTATTACTCTAAACCGTTTCTTCGCCTTACACGTTGTTGCTATTCCACTGGTGCTGGTAGGCTTAGTATTTATGCATCTAGTCGCACTCCATCATGTGGGCTCGAACAACCCTGATGGTATTGACATTAAAAAGCTCAAAGATAAAAATGGGGTGCCATTAGACGGTATCGAGTTCCATCCGTACTACACTGTGCATGATATGGTTGGTATTGTTGTGTTCTTTATATGCTTCTTTGCGGTAGTATTCTTCTTCCCAGAAGGCGGCGGCTTCTTCCTTGAGCCACCAAACTTTGAGACGGCGAACTCACTAAAAACACCTGAGCATATTGCACCAGTATGGTATTACACGCCGTTTTATGCCATCTTACGTGCAGTTCCTAATAAGCTTGGTGGGGTTATCGCGATGGGCGCTGCAATCGCTGTATTGT
>JARIAA010000242.1 GCA_029264635.1 Psychrobacter sp.
TCATAACGTGTACTCCCGAATAAAACTATTAGATATAAAAGACCAAACCAAAATCCATGTTACAGAGAGTCCAAATATCAAAACAAAACGCTTCTTAAGCCTGTCAGGTAGGGATATTTTGCTAAAATATCCCTGCTATTGACTTTTAAGAAACGGGAAAATTTCGCATTGTAAACCGACTGTCTCCATATATATTCATTTGTACGTATATATGTATTCATATTAACGGATATATGTACGTAGAAACAATACCGTTAGGCAATTATTTACAACCGTTTATCAACTTATTTACATATATACAACAAAGTAAGTAGTTAAATTGATTTTAATGACTCATTCACTTAGTCTTTATGGCTATAAAAAACCAATCTTATTCAAACGTCATAAAAATAAGTAACAAATATAATCATCCATAAAAAAACCCCAAGCCTATATTAGATTTGAGGTTTCAATGCTTTGATAAGCTTCTGTCAGCTCAATACGAATATTTTTCTTTTAAAGTGGTATTTAAAAGAATATAGTGAGTTCTAAGAATATTAAGAGAGATGTATAGCAATAGAATTATTTATATACCATTCTTCAAGGCCACAGAATGCTAAAGCAAACGAATAGATACATACAAACATACAACTGCACGATATAAGAGGTGTTTACTACTGGATATAGTGTTTCATAGTTGAGCTTTATACGTTTCAAGGTAAATGAGATATACATTACTATAACTTAATAACGCTATACGAAATTTTCGTACTAAGATAGTATCGTCTATACTGTCAATGCATCTCTAGTTACTTTTTCTTAAGCTAGAGTAATATTTCATTTGATTAAATTAACTTTGACGACATTTGTTGTTTAAATAAATTAAATATGCTTTTAATTATGACTAAAATAAACAATTTAGCAAAAAAACGCCAACCCTGTAAACCTATAGGGCTGGCATTTTGGAATTTACAATACTTAAGTCATGAAAAAAGTTTATAGATATTGCTAATTAAGCTAGCGAGCTAAGTGTGCTGTCATTTTTTCTACACCTTGTAAGGTCATTGGATACATCTTATCATTGAACAATTTTTTGATCTCGATGATAGTCTGCGTATATTGCCAATAAGCTGGCGTTTCAGGATTCAACCAAGCTACTTTATCGAAGTGATCGAGTACTCTTTTTAGCCATACTACGCCAGCCTCATTATTCATATATTCCACGCTACCCCCTACTGAAAATAGCTCATAAGGTGACATTGACGCATCACCTACGAATATCACTCGATACTCGCGACCATATTTGTTTAACAGCTCAAAAGTTGGCATGGGCGCACTATGGCGGCGATTGTTATCTTTCCAAACATAATCATAAAGACAATTATGGAAATAAAAGAACTCCAGCGTTTTAAACTCATTTTTTGCGGCAGAAAACAGTTTTTCAAGTGCTTCAACATGGATATCCATACTACCACCTACATCAAACAGCATCAGCACCTTGACACGGTTGCGGCGCTCAGGCTGCATATAAATATCCAGCACACCTTTTTTAGCAGTACGTTTGATGGTTTCGTTAATATCAAGCTCATCTGCACTACCCGTGCGAGCAAATTGACGTAGACTACGTAGTGCCATTTGAATCTGGCGCGTACCGAGTAAATTATCATCGTCCAGATTACGATACTTGCGCTGCTCCCAGACTTTGGCTGCGCTGCGTTTACGCGACTCACCGCCGACGCGCACGCCTTCTGGATGGTCGCCGTAAGCACCGAATGGAGATGTACCACCAGTGCCGACCCACTTACTCCCTCCTTGATGCCGCTCTTTTTGCTCCTTTAAACGCTCCTCAAGCGCTTTCATCAGCGCTTCAAGTGAGCCGTATTTTTTGAGTAATCGGCGCTGCTCCTCCGTTAGGTTTTTCGGGTCCAGCTTCAAATCGAGCCACTCTTTTGGGACGTCCGTCAGCTTTGCTAGCAGCTCATCGATATCTAAGCTATCCACTCCCTCAAAATAATCCGCCATTGCTCGATCAAACTTATCGAAGTGACGCTCATCTTTGACCATACATAGCCGAATAAGACGATACATATCTTCACGACTGGCAAAAGTGTGCCGTTCTGAATCATTTGGATATTCAGGATGCGGCTGCATCATCAGCCCCTGCTCAAGCGCGGCATTGAGATCAAGCAGCTCACGGGTGCTAACGGGTACGCCATAAGTACGTAGGGTGTAGAACAATTTGATAAACATAGTGTTTAACCTTAGCGGCGCATCATATTAGCAAAGCGCTGTAGCAAGCTCACATCGGCCTCATTTTTAAGCAGCGCGCCATATAGCGGCGGAATAGATTTCTCTCCTCGTAAGTTTTCTTCCAGCTCGTTTTGTGCTAGGTCATCTGCCAGCAACAAGGTTAACCAGTCGACTAACTCTGAGGTTGATGGCGGCTTTTTAAGCCCTTGAATATTACGCAGCTTATAAAAAACATCGAGGGCATCATTGACAAGCTTTTCTTGAATATTAGGGAAATGCACATCAATAATTTGACGCATGGTTTGCTCTTCTGGGAAATCAATATAATGGAAAAAACAGCGACGCAAAAATGCATCTGGTAGCTCTTTTTCATTATTTGAGGTAATAATAACCACTGGGCGCTGCTCGGCCGTAATGGTCTCGCCCGTCTCATAAACATAAAATGACATTTTATCAAGCTCATGCAGCAAGTCATTAGGAAACTCAATATCTGCTTTATCGACTTCATCAATGAGTAACACACTACGCTCTTGACTAGTAAATGCCTCCCATAGCTTACCTGGCTTGATGTAGTTGCCAATTTCATACACCCTATCATCACCTAACTGTGAATCGCGTAGGCGTGATACTGCATCATATTCATACAAACCTTGCTCAGCCTTAGTGGTTGATTTTATATGCCAAGTGATTAGTGGCATACCTAAGCTTGCAGCAACCTCTTCTGCAAGCAGGGTTTTGCCTGTACCTGGCTCCCCTTTAATGAGCAGCGGTTTTTGTAGCGTCATCGCAGCATTTACGGCCAGCTGCAAATCATCGGTAGCAATATAACTGTCAGTACCTGTAAAGCTTTTTTTAGTATTTTTAGTGGTCATATGAGTCTCAGTAATGGTTAGCGACGCAAGGTTTTTTAAAAAGAGGCTTTTTAGGGAGCAGATAAATTAAAAGCGCTAGGTCTTGTATGATAATTTAGATTAGCACAGCTGGCTTTAATAACAAAATACTTGTGAGCTTGCAAGTTTTGGACGAGCTTTTAGTTTTAGTACTTATTTTGGACTTTAAAAGCTGGGCAAAGCATCGTTTGCGTTTATAAAAAAAGACACTCACTGGTGTCTTTATAGCGTACTCATAAGGTATTTAAATCAGCAGTCAAAACATAATACTGATTAACCCTGATCGTCCTTGTCTGTTTTAGCATCCTTTATCTCAGACTTCTGAGACTGTTTCGCTTTTGCAAAGACGCTTTCAATCACAGGTTTTTTAGTTTTACTATAAAAACCCTCTCTTGGCACTTTGGCGACGGACTCAGAGTGAGCTGTTGGTAGCACTTGCTCTGACGCAGCGGTTTTTGCAAGGTAATTACCTGTTGCTAACTGCATACTCGCTTGCGTATCTTCAGCGCTACGCTGCCGCGCTTTGTCTAAGCTTGAATCAAAAGCACCACGAATAAGTTGCCAGACAAAACCAATGAACAAACCAACGACCAATACAACTAGAATCGGTAATGCATTGGTAATGGCCGCAGTCGTATCCTTCATCATAATGGCATAAACAACGCTGATACTTGCTGGTGCGATCACGCTGGGATCGCTAAGGGCAGTCCCTGGTGCTAAAAGTACCGCAAATAGCATCATCCAGCTCATGCCACCTAACGGACGCGGCAACATACGAGCCACCAATATCCAAAGCAGCAGCACTAAAATAGATCCACCCAGATAAGCATACATCGGCAGATCTGCAGGTGGTACATTTTTGACCAGCTGGCTCCACCAAATAACAATCTCACCGAGAATGTCACTCAGCTTTTCTAGCGGCAAGTTTTTTAAGATATTTTTTAACCAATCCATGCGTGTTTAGATACCTAGTATTGTGAGTCGCTTATTTTATGGATCGCTTAGCTGATGAGCTGCTTACAAACCTAACATTCATCAACAAATAAATGGCAAGCAATCGTCGTTAAAGCGTCATTTTGACTCAATCTGCAAGCTTGATAAGTGGCTAGTTTATCACGACTTTATAGCAAAAGGCATACTTGCCCCTCATCGAAAAATTTTTTTACATAGGCCTTAAGAAGGGTATGCCCTAGCATTTAGTCATAAATATTATCTTGAGACTCGCGAGCACGCAATTCTGCTTGGCGGCGCATCACATCTTGGGGTGGCATCTGCACAAAATACCCCTGAGATTTTAGTTTCGCCAGTACCTCTTCTTTATCCACACGGGCAAGCTTTGGTGTCGTTGCTAGATCTAGATGCATGACGAACTTACTCATGCCAAGACTTGCGCGAAAATCCTTTGGCAACACACCTAGCCAGTCTTTGATGTCGTCCGTATCATCAGGATAATCGGGACGCGCTATGTAAACGTACATGTCGTCATGTTTCGGAAATTTATAAATATCGCAATGCATAAGGCACCTGTCTACCATTAAAATTAGAACGAGATGTGAATTAAAATAGTCATAAGAAACGTTTATGAACCACCATATAATACCCTATCATAATTTGGTTCATTATCAACAGTGGTTTTCAGTAGCACATTATGTCAGTAGCACGCTATGTAGGCTACATATACTTCATTTCAAACCAAGTGTACGCTTTGATAGCATGGACTATCCATGTCTTTTAAAGTCCTTAATAAATGATCAGAATCGACTTGTTAGGCATGATGTCTACTGAAACCCATAAAATAATGCGGTTTTTATGAAATTGTCTAGATTAATCTAATTGATGGCTTGTAAAAATACCCTGAACCTTTCATAATAAAAGCGTTTTT
>JARIAA010000249.1 GCA_029264635.1 Psychrobacter sp.
CACCTCATCTATAACGCCTTAATAGCGTAAAACCTTATACTCAGGCTTTTTTATGGTTATAATATAGATGCAATAAATTGAATATAATCACGCTAAGTTTATAAATGTAGCGCTTATAACACTAAATTACGATATACCATCTAGGATCGTTCGACAGTTTTCATACTTCGATAGTCTTAATATTTGGGCACTAGGTACAATCTATGAAAAAGACATTATTGCTCTCTAAGCTGATTGCTATTGTTTCTATACCTGTTTATGCAGCAGATTATCAGAGCTTTATTGCACCAAGCTCGTTAGGCAAAAACATCAATACGCTCAATGATAAGTATGACCTTGAGCTAAAAAAACAGAACTCAGGTATTTATAGCAATGGTAGTGAGGCTACGTGCACCCTGATTGTCAGTACAAACAAAAAAAGTCAGGTCAATCTGATTAAAATCATTCCAAATAAAGGCTGTCAGTATACTGCTAAGTCTAATGTCACTTATAATAGTCAGACGACCACCACTCAGGATCTGCTTAGACAAGTTGATCTCAAAGACATAAAATTTGTCCCAGGATGTTTTAACTGCCCATCCAAGTCAAAGGCAACGGATACGCTTGTTATCCGTCGCGAAAAAGACAGCTACTATACGAAGTTTGAAATCAAAGGTTACAACAAGGAGTATTTAAATTACATCGCCAACAACCTTTTTGGTAATCTCTCGGGCAATAACTCTGATACTCTCATGAATACGCTCGAATTGAGAGCCGCTGAAGATCCAAATCTTTATGATCGTAACGAATTCAAACTACAGGCCGTTGAGGCTTACAATCTGCAAGACAAGCCGCAGAGTTATACCATCGTCCTCAAATAATCCTTTTAACCTAGCATTGCTATTCAGTTATAGACTCATAAACTATCAGCGCGACTCACAAGATCACGTCTATTGATGTGTGGACAGCGCAGCATAGGCAGGCAATATTATCTCTACCACCAGTCCTTGGATACCATCTTGGCGATTATAGACCCTGATCTGACCCTTATGCGCCATTATGACGGCATGCACGATTGCCAACCCTAAACCGTAGCCACCCGTTTCACGATGACGGGCAGAATCAAGCCGCACAAAGGGCTGAAAGATACGCCTCAGATCTTTATCAGCGACGCCGCCACCTTCATCTATGATACTGACCTGAATAGCAGGTTTCTCCCCATCCATCTTTACTGCTTTAATCTGAGCAATCACTGTTGAATCACAGGCTGTGTGCATAAAAGCATTACGAATGATATTTTCAAGCGCACTATGTAGCTGCTCTTGGTTACCAAGTACTGTCCAAGAGGTTAAAGCTGATGACGAAGCGGACCATAATGAAGCGCTCGGCTGCCACTGCAAGCGCACGTTCTTTTGCTGAAACTCAAAACAGACATCTTGTCCAATCTCACTGATAATCTCAGCGATATCAACCGCTGCGCGCTCTAAATTGTCGATGGTATATTGCTGCATCTGCAAGGATTGGAGATGAATGATGTGCTCGATGAGTTCATTCATTCGCCTAGACTCTTTATCGATACGGTCAAGATAACGACTGGCATTTGGTGCAAAGTCGCGCGTCAGCTCAGTCGCAACGTCGAGCCGCGCGAGTGGCGAGCGCAGCTCATGCGAGATATCACTGAGCATCTGCTTGCGCGCAAGCTCACTCTCAGCCAGTCGCGTTGAGAGCTTGGTCACATCTTTAGCGAGTAATCCAAGCTCATCATCTCCCATCTTAGATAGACTCGGATGAGCTTGATAATCGCCATCGATCATACGGTGCACCGTATTTTGTACACGGCGAATACGCTGAGTTAGCGTCCGACTAAGCCAAATGCAGACTAATACGCTAAAGATAATAATGAGTAGCAAGCGTATCGGAAAATTACTACGCTGTAGCGCGACAACGTCCGCGAAACGCAGGTGCGGGCGCAATTGGATAATGACAGTTTGCTCATCTGGCAACCTAACCGTCACATCTGCCAACTCAGGGCCAGTATAAGCATCAGCCATCTTGGCACTATTAGGCGTTATTAGCTGTAAAAAATCTCTAAAAATAGCAGGCTTATCGTTTGATATTGCCTTGTTGAGATTACCCAAGGGATTATTATCAGATCTGGGAGTTGCTGACATTGACGGCACTGACTGCATTGACGGCATCGGTTGGCGCATTGGCTGCCGTGCGCTTTGCCTATGTTCTTGTCTGCGCGCCTCTCTATCTCGATAACGCGGAAATATGATAGCGTCATTTTCATCATAGACTCGAATCTGATTCATAAGGCGTCGATCTTCACGATACATCCGCCCAACTGCGCTCAAATCCCCTGCCTGTAATGCCTCGACCATTTGTTGACGTTTGACCAATAAGCTATCAATTTGCGCATCCATCCGAGCCGTCAGCGCTTTTTCGACCAGCCAGCGCTCCACCATAATAGATAAAATAGAGGTCATCAAAATCGTCAATAATAAACTTAAAAACAGACGCCAAAACAGCGTGATTCGCACCTTGAATATAGGTGTTTTTTTGAAAGTTTTACTGTCAATAGTTTTGTTGGCAGGCTTCATTGGTGCGTTCATCATTACAGCACCAACTGATAGCCTTTACCACGAACAGCTTTGATCGGCTCATCGTGAAAGGGTTGTAGCTTTTTACGCAGGCGCGAGACGTGTACATCAAGGCTACGATCAAACGGCTGCAACTAACGCTGCAGCACCTGCTCTGATAGCCACGATTTACTTACCACCTCGCCCTTTTGTTTGAGGAGTGCGACCAATAAATCAAACTCTGTACCCGTCACTTGTAACGGTACGCCATCTATCTGGCAAACCCGCTGGTTTTGGTCCAGATGCAAACGACTCTCAGGCAGTGGTATGTGCTCTGAGGTGGCAGCAGCTGCGGTAATACGGCTACGTTTAATCACCGCATTGATGCGTGCCAGCAGCTCGCGCGGATTACAGGGCTTAGTGAGATAGTCATCAGCACCAAGCTCAAGCCCAATGATACGATCAATCTCCTCTCCTTTTGCGGTCAACATAATGACTGGAATATCACTGATACTTGGTAATTGGCGTAGCACACTCAGCCCATCGATTTTTGGCATCATAATATCAAGCACCAGCAAGTCATAAGCAGAAGCAGAAAAAGGGTGACTAGCGTCTTTGAGTTTTTGAATGACAGCCTCGCCATCATGAACACAGTCACTTTGGATGCCGTGATTGTGTAAGTATTCTTGTAATAACTGCGTCAACTCCTCGTCATCATCCCCGAGCAATATAGTTAGCACATCTGTCTCCTTAAGCCTTAAATGTCTTTATTAGCCCTATTATCAGGCAAATGCTTATCCAGACGCCATCAACGTTACCTTTCTTAATATTTCATAAACGTTCGTAACTCTTAACTGTCGTATGATAGAGCCCATCCATAGCAAACGTCGCATTGAAAAGTTCAAGGTCTAATAAACCCTTTAAACACCATGACTTTATATTAAAGACATACATATTTTTACTTCAACCTAAGGAATCATTATGAAAAAATTATTAATAAGCTCAGCTTTAGCGCTATCTAGTGTATTTGCAGTAACGGCCTGTGCCAGTGTCAATGCTACCACGGATACAGCGCCAGCAGCTTCTATGCAAAAGCATCATCAAGGTGGCATGCACAAAGGCCATATGATGGGTCCAATGTCGCAACTGAATTTAACGTCAGCGCAGCAAACAGAAATACAAGCCATTAGACAAAATAGCCGTGGCAATCGTATGCAACAATAGGAGGCAGTCAGAGCCGTTTTAACGGTGGAGCAGCGTGAAAAGCTTGATAAGCTTAAAAGTGAGATGAAGCATAACCGTCAGCAGGGCACAGAGCATCGCGGTATGCATAAGAAGCAACAGCAAGGTATGTAAACTTGGTCTACATACCAGCAGCATATGACAAAAGCTGTGCTGGTTTTATTTAAGATTGACCATATCATAACGCGCATCGGCTAATCGGTGCGCGTTTTTTTGAGTCTGCCTCTTAAATGACTGCAATGATTGAATCAAACATAAACCCGCTTTTTCCAGCTACCCTATTTCACTGCTGCAACCTTTTAAAAAATAAAAGTAGATTAAACGCTTTCTACTCACTGCAATTTTCGTTACTATTTACTTAACCGACTTAACATTTAAGCAAGATTGATAGTATTTTTTATTAACTTAAACTTTCTACTGCCTTATATTTTCTACCAATAATTACTTTTCTCTCTATTGGTTTACTTCAATCTCGTAAAAAGGACTTTGCGATGTCAAAATCATCCTCAAACATTCATAATAATAGTGCTCACTCTAAAAACTCTCAGCATAAAACAGCGCTTAAATCTGCTATGTTACTGATCAGCAGTAGCCTATTGCTGTCCATCTCTACGCACGCCGCTGAGCCTGCACCGAATAACAACACGGTAAACACAACCTCGATAAATACCAGTGCAATCAACTTGGCGATCATGACAGATGCACCAACCGTTTTATCAGAGACTCGCCGTATCACACCTGCCAATCCCAACAGCATCATTACGAGCCCTACCGCCACTCCTAAAACAGATCTAGCCATCTACTCTGAAGATGCAATTGAACACCCTGTCTGGGCAAAAAATGGTATGGTCGCCACCCAAGAAGCACTGGCCTCTGATATTGGCTTAAAGATATTAAAAGATGGCGGTAATGCTGTTGACGCTGGGGTCGCGGTTGGCTTTGCTCTAGCCGTTACTTTACCGCGTGCAGGTAATATCGGTGGTGGCGGCTTTATGATGATTTATGATGCCAAGCTAGGCAAAACGGTCGCACTTGATTACCGCGAAAAAGCGCCAAGTAACGCCTCGCGTGATATGTATCTCGATGACAAGGGTAATGCGGTCAGCGACTTATCTCGCTATCATGGTTTAGCAGTCGGCGTACCAGGAACCGTAGCTGGATTATTAAAAGCGTTGGAGGATCATGGCACCATGAGTCGCGGGCAAGTGATGGCGCCATCAATTGCATTAGCTGAAAATGGTATAGAGGTCACCGCTGGCTTGTCCGAGTCGCTAGAGGCATTAAGCGATCGTTTGCAAAAATGGCCCAGCACGCAAAAAATATTCTTCAAACCCGATGGCAGCGCTTATCAGCCTGGTGAACGCTTACGTCAGCCAGAGCTTGCGCACTCATTGAAACTAATTGCTGCTCAAGGAGCTGATGGGTTTTATAAAGGGGAGACGGCCAGTAAATTGGTCAAAGCCGTTAATGACGCAGGCGGCATCATGAGTTTGCAAGATTTGGCCAATTATGAAGCCATTGCTCGCGAGCCCGTCAAAGGCGATTACCGTGGCTACGAGATTGTCTCTATGCCGCCGCCGTCTTCTGGTGGGGTTCACATCGTGCAGATTTTGAATATTTTGGAGGGTTATCCACTCAAAGACTCCGGACAAAATAGCGCGCAAACCATTCATCTGATGGCTGAGGCCATGCAATTGGCTTATGCAGATCGGGCTGAGTATTTAGGAGATTCCGACTTTATCGATGTGCCAACCAGTGGTCTAACTTCCCAAGCATACGCTGATAAACTGCGCGCGCTCATCAATCCAAACCAAGCCACGCCAGCAGCGACGATTAAAGCGAACAACCCCTTACCCTACGAGAGCGATCAAACAACGCATTTCTCCATCGTCGATAAAGAGGGCAATGCCATTGCTAATACTTATACACTGAACTTCTCTTACGGTACAGGACTTGTCGCTGAAGGTACGGGCATACTACTCAATAATGAGATGGATGATTTCTCTGCCAAACCTGGCGTGCCCAACGGTTATGGGTTACTTGGCGGTGAGGCCAACGCGGTTGAGGCCAATAAACGTCCGCTATCCTCGATGAGTCCGACATTAGTATTTAAAGACAACAAACCTTATATCGTGACTGGCAGCCCAGGTGGTAGCCGCATCATCACCACTGTCACGCAAATCATCTCAAACGTGATTGACCATGATATGAATATCGCAGAGGCCACTCATGCGCCGCGTATTCACGACCAATGGTTGCCTGATGAGATTCGTATCGAAAAAGCGCTCAATATCGATACGATCAAAAAGCTGGAATCAATGGGGCATACGGTCAGCCCGCAAGCCGCGATGGGCTCAACGCAGTCCATCATGCTCACCCCAAATGGCGTCTATGGTTCATCTGATCCACGTATCGTCGATGCGGCAGTGGTCGGATATTGATAGGCTATTGAAAACATTCATTTAGCTAAGGAGAGCCATATGATTGACAATAAAAGACCTGACAAAGCTGCATTAGTCACTATGTTTCGCGCTTTTATCGAGCCTGAATATGTAATCAGCGATGAGGAAACTCAAAAGCCTTTTGAGTGTGACGGTTTGTCTGTGTATTGTGATATGCCGCTGTTAGTTGTCCTGCCAGATACGGTCGAGCAGATTCAAGGCTTCATGCGACTTTGTTATCGCTATCAGATTCCAGTGGTCGC
>JARIAA010000297.1 GCA_029264635.1 Psychrobacter sp.
GCTGTATCGCAATTGCTTCGAGCATGCTGATGATGCGGCGCGCGGTAATCACTTTAAACGCACGGAGTCGAGCCGTGACAATATTATTCGCCATAATATCTTTCAAGATGAGCCAGTCGGTGTCTGGATCGCATCAAGGCAGTCGCGCAATCTAAAAGGTTTTGAGTGCGGTGCTTATGTAATCAAGCAAACACCCTTTGCCAGCTATCATTTAGACAGTGCCAAAGACAACCAGATTATCAATAATCGTTTTGAGCAGGTCGAGCAGGGTATTATCGTCGAGGATGATGGGACGCTTATTAGGGGCAATCAATTTGCCGCTAATGTTACTTTGCCTATTAATATTGGTTCTGAGATTCGTGAAGATAGCCCAGCAGGAGCGATAAAAAATACGGTTATTGGAGATAACACCTTTACCGACAAAACCATTGAGCAAGCCATTAAAGTTCGAGACGCAAGCAAAACGGCTACCGATATTCAGTAGCCGTTAGGATTTTTTATCATTTATAGTCTGTTCATATCTCAAAGTCATTATAAGATTCGTTTAAGACAACTGACCAAAAAATCTACTTTGCGCCAACTTTGGTATTGACCCAGCGTATCAGCGAATCAGGTGTCACTTGTGACAGGGTTTGAAAGACTCTCGCTGGCAGACCCACCGCATAGTGCGTGCCTTTTATTTTACGATTGGGACTGGTCGTCAACTTGTACAAGGTTTTCGCCACATCATTGACGGTCAAATGAACCCCTAAACGATCAATACTTGTCACTTCGATATCCTTTGTCATATCGGACTTGACCCACAGCGGCATGACATCGATGACTTTGATACCCAGCTTTTGGTATTCGATATTAAGCCCTTCGGTGAGACCGCGTACAAAAAACTTACTCGCTGAATACGTAGCCACTTCAGGTTGACCATAAATGGCAGACGCAGACGACACGTTGATGATCTTGCCATTTTTGCTATCAGCCAAATAGGGTGCAAGCTTATGACAGCCAATGAGCACCCCTTTACAGTTGACATCAATCAAAGCTAGCTGCTCATCCAAATCTGTCTTGGGCAAGGCGCCGCTGACCAGTACGCCAGCATTATTGATGAGGGGATCGATACTGCCAAAATTATCGATCATTTGGCTAATAGCATAATCCCACGCATCAGGATTGGTGACGTCAAGCTGACCGGTAATAATGCGATTTTTTTTATTGGGCTTTTTGAAGGTTTTGTCTTTGATAGCTTGTTCAAGCGTATCCGTGTTGGTTGCAAATAGGCCAACGCTATGACCTTTTGCTGCCAGTTTTTTGGCAGTGGCTAAACCAATTCCACGTGATGCACCAGTAATAAGTATGTTCATAGTTTCACCTAAAAGTTGCGGTTCGTGATTCGATTTTTTAGTATAGCAAAGAGGTAGAGAGCATAATATGATGTCTTTGCTACAATCTACCAAAGCATGGCTTGATTATTGGTGTTTTATAATTACTAAAATAATTACTAAGAACCAAAAACCTCTCATATAAGCTGATCAACGTTCAAATACATTTATTCCTACTCAAGGACACGATGCAAATGATAACAGGTCTAAATCATATTACGCTTGCGGTTCGAGATCTAAATACCTCCTTAAGATTTTATACTGATATCCAATGGCTAAAGTAACGAATAAGCCTGAAATTAAAACATTATTAATAGCGATAGCTTTAAAAATCTATTATATTTCAAGCTCAAACCTTTGCGTATTTGCCAATTGATTCTCAAAATCCACTAACTTAAATTGCCACAAATAAATCAAAGCGATGCCATAGATAGCGGTTTCTGCCAACTCTTCTACTAGGCCACCAAAGGCGTAAGGCAATACAATCGCATTCTCGCCCATATACTGTATTAGTGCCAGTACAGCGACGATAATATATAGCGAGACATCAACCTCTTTTAATGCTGCCCACAGATAGCGCCATGAGTATGTCAGTAACGCAATAATGAGTAGATAGACAGTTGTCAATACGCCATCTTCCCACCAATCATAAGAATGACCGAGAAATAAAAAATCGCTTGAGATGAATAATTCTGGTAAATAATTTAACTCACGACGAATTATGGCAAAAAATACTAGAATGGACGCCAACCAAAAATAGCGGCTTTGTTTGCTACTACTTTGCATCACATACTGTACGCAGCGTATTACGCACAGCGTTAAAAGGACAATGCCAGGGACTTCAATGATGCCATCAGTAGCTAAAATAAGGGGCTCCTCGCTTTTTGAGAAATAAAAAAGTGAACCCGAAGGCTCACTTTTAAACGTTACATTGTCTTACTAAGATAAAATCATTTAATTTGTATGCATTATAACGATAATTTTAACGGTATACCATTGTGTCATTTAACTAATCAGTCAAACAATACTATTAAGATTATTAATCAATGCGCCTCATCCCAGTTCTGACCACTATCGGTTTCAACCAATAGCGGCACCGCAAAATCAATATTCCAACCTTTTTCAACAGCCGTATCGGTCAAGATGTCTTGCATCGCATGGGTAATCAATTGACTCATATCATTGACTTTATCACTATCGACTTCAAATACCAGCTCGTCATGGACTTGTAACAGCATTTTCGCCTGCTCTTTGGGTAGTACCTTGTCGACTGCAATCATAGCAAGCTTAATAAAATCAGCAGCGGAGCCTTGTAGCGGCGCGTTAATAGCGGCGCGTTCAGCCCCTTGCTTGACCATGCGATTGCTGTGATTGATATCAGGGGTATAAAGTTTACGGCCAAGTATCGTCTCGACATAGCCATGCTCTACGGCGCTGGCACGGGTGTTAATCATATAAGCTTTAACGCCTGGGTAACGCTCAAAATACATATCAATATAGTCTTGTGCCTCACTGCGACTCATCTGTAACTGCTTAGCAAGACCAAAGGCACTCATACCATAGAGTAGGCCAAAGTTAATGGCTTTGGCATTACGGCGCTCGGTTGGCGTGACGTCGGCAACCTCTTTGCCAAGCACTTCAGCGGCAGTCGCCGCATGAATATCTAGTCCTTCGTTAAAGGCGTGGGTCAGGTTTTTATCCCCTGAGAAATGCGCCATAAGTCGCAATTCAATTTGGGAATAATCCGCCGCTAAAATAACACGACCTTTTGGCGCGATAAAGGCTTGACGAATCAGACGTCCAGTTGCAGTACGAATCGGAATGTTTTGCAGATTAGGATCCGTGGAGGAGAGACGTCCCGTACTGGTCAGCGCCTGATGATAGCTGGTATGTACGCGGTCAGTTTCGCCATCTGCGACATTATCGAGCGCATCGGTATAAGTGCTTTTGAGCTTAGATAAGCCGCGATACTCAAGGACAATCTCAACCAGTGGGTGGTCAATCTTCGATAATACCGCTTCGCCAGTCGAGTATTGCCCTGACTTGGTTTTTTTGCCACCTATGACACCAAGTTTCTCAAACAGCATCTCACCAAGCTGCTTTGGCGAGCCAAGATTGAATTCTTCGCCTGCTACTTCATAAGCACGTTTTTCAAGCGTAATGATTTCTTCATCAAAACGTTTTGACAGCTCATTTAAGAATGGACGTTTGATTAAAATGCCGTTTGCTTCCATTTGGCAGAGTATCTGTGCCGTTGGAATCTCCAATTCGTGCAGGAGTTTAGCGTTGGTTTCATCCTCACGCAGCTTTTGGCTAAACATATCAAATAGCTGATACGTAATATCGGCATCTTCACAAGCATAGTCGCTGGCAATATCGATAGCGACTTGATCAAAACTGACTTGCTTAGCCCCTTTACCAGCGACATCTTCAAAGCTAATCGTCTGTGTTTGCAAGTAATGGCGCGCCAGATCATCCATACCATGACGAGTAATGGCGGCATTGATGACATAGCTGGCAAGCATGGTATCCATCGCCCAATTGTTAGGACTGGTATGAATGTTGCCTACTAAGTCGATACCATAATGACTGAGAATATGGGCGTCGTATTTGAGATGCTGACCGATTTTGCCGATGTTTGGGTTTTCTAAAACGGGTTTTAAGCGCGCCAAGACGCTATCGTGATCAAGTTGCTTTGCCGTTAACTCGTCACCTTCTAGCTTATGAGTCAGCGGCACATAATAAGCTTCGTGTGCTTGCACGCTAAACGATAACCCGACAAGCTCGGCCTGGCGCCAATAGATGCTGGTCGTTTCGGTGTCAATGACGAAATGCGGTGCATTTTTTAATAGGGTAACCAAACTATCAAAAGCGGACTCATCTAAGATGGTATGCCATGCTTTATCACGGCTTTTGCTATCAGTGAGATTGTCGATGCTACTTGATTGAAGAGATTTGGCTATTTGTGCTTGCGACTCTGCATCAGCCTGACTATTTGCGACACTTTGCGAGCCGTTGGCGGGATGGTTTGGATGATCAAGCGATGCCAGCTCGTTTCTAAATTCAAGCTCAGTATAAAGCGCGCGCAGCTCATCGATATGCGCGCAAGGGTCAGTGTTTATTTTTAAATCTTCCCAATCTTGACCAATTGCTAAATCGGTCACGATGGTTGCCAGCTGTGCATTCATGGGAATGTCATCAGCATATTCAACCAAATTCTTGCCAGCACGTCCTTTAATATTAGCGACGTTTTCAATCATATTATCGATCGTGCCATATTCATTGAGCAAGTCTTTGGCAGTCTTTTTACCGATGCCAGGTACGCCTTTGATACCGTCAGAGGCATCTCCCATAAGCGTCAGAAAATCGATCATCTGCTCAGGGTTGATACCGAATTTTTCGACCACGCCTGCGCTATCCGTCATTTTACCAGTAAAACTATCTTCCAATATCACGCAGTCATTGATCAGCTGCATCATGTCCTTATCACCAGTCGAGATGACCACATGATGGCCTTCAGCGACTGCACGATAGGCAAGTGTACCGATGATATCATCAGCTTCTGCGCCCTCAATACGTAGTAATTGAATCCCCAAGGCTGCGACCAAACTATGAATATAGGGAATCTGTTCGGCCAGTTCAATATCCATCTTAGGACGATTGGCCTTGTATTCCTCTGACATCGCATGACGAAAGGTCGGTGATTTGGTATCAAAACAGACCGCCATGTGCGTTGGATGATAGCGGCGCATGAGCTTTAGAAGGGCGTTTAGCGTGCCGCGTATGGCGTTCGTAATCAGCCCTTGGGAGTTTTGCATGGTTTTTGGCAAAGCATGATAGGTGCGAAACAAATAGTAAGAGCCATCGACCAAGATAAAAGGCGGCTGATCTTTGTCTACATGGCTGGTGTCCATCGTCGCCACATTTGGCATGGACGCAAAGTTCGGTAGCGTATTGGGATTGATGGGCGAGTGTGAATTGTGGTCGTTGTCGGTCATAAAAAGTCACTTATTATTGATGAGGTATGATCAAAATGAAAAAAAGATAACCCATTATAACGATAAAAGTAACGCGTGCCGAATGTCTTAAAAGTTATGATGTGGTACTTGTATAAATGGCCTTTTTAAATCCGGTTACTATTTGGCACAATAAAAAAGAACCCAGTGTTGACTAAGTTCTTTTGTAAAAGATTGCTTATGTTTTTCGAAAATATTTACAAGTAACGATTGCTACTTTACCTCTGAGGTCACTTCGATGTCGATGTTACCACGAGTTGCTTTTGAGTATGGGCAGACGTCATTGGCTTTTTCGACCAGTGTTTGAATCTCATCAGCAGACAGGTCAGTGGTATCTGCAATGACATGTATTTTTACGGCTAATTTATAGTCGTGATTATCCCCTTGCAGTAAGTCCACCGAAGTTTCAGTCGTTGAGCCAAAACTTGCTCGTTCCATTTTTTTTACGACACCTAGGGCGCTATCAAAACAAGCACCATAGCCCATTGCTAACAGCTGCTCAGGGTTATTGCCTTCTTGTTCGGTTCCAGGTGGTGCCATTCTGACTTCAAGATCGCTATCACTGAGCGTTGCTTTGCCCATCCGACCGCCCGTTATAGTTGCTTTAGTAGAATATAGAGTTTTCATAACACATCCTTTGTTGTCAGTTTTTATAAGTAGAATCTTTGTTGTCAGCCAACCTAGCTAGCATAACAAACTACTGGCTCCTCTCTACATAGTCGTAGTAAATCTGTGCTATGAATTTGTAAGTAAGGCTTATAAGTTAGCAAACAATAGTACAAGCTTAATATATAAGCGACGTCAGTATTAGTGTAAGCTACCAGTATAAGTTGAGCTGCCAAAAGTCACAGGGAGCTTATCAACACTCTTTTGATCAATAACCTCGACTAATAAGGATCTTATAATGAAAAAGTTAACTGAACGTATAATGATTCCACTGACTTTGTCCTTATTGGGAATGACGCTCGTAGGCTGCGGTGATGAGGACATTTTTGGTTTGGCGAATAGTAATGAATTTACAGTGACTCGCTTTGATAGTAGCTATGATAATCAAGCAAACGCAACTGCTATTGCGCGGATTAACGAGACATATCGCACAGGGGCGCGTGAGTTTAAACTTGAAAATATTATTAATAATTACAACAGCCAAGGATTAAATGCTTTAGACAAAATCGTATTGGCAGATGGCTTTGAGGGCCGACTTGCAAACAAAGACATCGAGGTCAATGGTCGTACGATCAGACGTCCTATCTACGAAAAAAATAGCAATAATCAGCTAAATTATGAGATTAATTATAAGACGCTTGATTTGACAGGAGTTAAAGCCAACAGCTATAACGCTGGGAATACGTTATCGAACAGTAATGGTATCCGGACCGATCTGAATAATTATCCGAGTGTTTCAACCGACGCGAGTTTTCCAGCCGGCTCCGTTTGTTATATTCCTGTAACCACAAGCGAGCGCTCATTTTTCGCTTTTAATGCCAAGAACGAAACCACTTATCAGACGCTGGATGACTGGATTGAGGCGATAGAAGATCGTTTTAACGACAATCGCATGTTTAGTACGACAAGACTTAGAGTAGGGTCGAGCAACAAGCAAAAAGCGGCTTTGGTAGAGTTTTTTGAATCTAGAAACCAGCCGGCCTACTTATATAGTGGGGTCGAATATGATAATGATATTTACGAGACGGACTATGTTGCTAAAGGGGTTAATAATCCTAATACCAATAGCCGCCGCGGTGTGGTTGATTGTACTTTGGTCAATGACGTGGCTGCAAATTTTTTGGCAGCGCAGATAAGAGAGAGCTACCGTAGAAATTAGTCATTCAGCCAAATGAGAGGTTTGAACTATTTCAAGTTTTAAGCTAAATGTACGTGTATTTTTTAATTTAAGCATTTTACGAGAGTGCCCCTAACGACACTTTCGTAACGACGCGCAAAAATAGCATTTTTGCCATAAATCCGCTACAATACGCGCACCAAAATCCTGCATACCTACTATTATCTTTTGCTATTTCCTTCAAAAATTTAACGATAAGTTAGCCATTATGAGCGCAGATTCTAAACTTTCAGCAACCAAGCTGTCTCCTACTAAACTTGCCCGCGAAGTCGCTAAACGCCGCACCTTTGCTATTATCTCGCATCCTGATGCGGGTAAGACGACCATGACTGAAAAGCTACTGCTTTGGGGTCAAGCGATTCAGGTCGTAGGCGAAGTTAAAGGCCGCAAAACTGACAGTCATGCGACGTCCGATTGGATGAGTATGGAGCAAGAGCGCGGTATCTCAATTACCACCTCAGTCATGCAGTTTCCTTATCAAGAGCATATGGTTAATCTGCTAGATACCCCAGGTCACGCCGATTTCAGTGAAGATACTTATCGCACCTTAACGGCGGTGGATAGCGCTTTGATGATGGTTGATGGCGCAAAAGGCGTCGAAGAGCGAACCATCAAGCTGATGGAGGTATGCCGCATGCGCGATACGCCGATTATCTCTTTTGTAAACAAGTTAGACCGCCAAATTCGTGAACCACTTGAGCTACTGAGTGAAATTGAAACCGTCTTAAAGATTAAATGTATCCCGCTGACGTGGCCTATTGGTATGGGACAAGATTTCGTCGGGGTCTATCATTTGACTGAAAATAAAACTTACTTTTATCAAAAAGGTCATGGCGGCGAGATTACGGTTTCTGAGACGCGTGATGGTTATGATTACCCAGATGTCCGTGAGCGCTTAGGTGCGCTGATGTTTGCCTCTTTTGAGGAGTCGCTTGAGCTAGTACAAATGGCGCTTGAGGACTTCAACGTTGATGAATTTTTGGCAGGCGAGATGACACCTGTGTTATTCGGTACGGCACTGGGTAACTTTGGTGTCAATATGGTGCTTGATACATTGGTCAAATATGCGCCGCCACCAAAAGCCCATCCGACGACTGAGCGTGAAGTCTCGGCAACTGAGGCAGATTTTAGTGGCTTTGTGTTTAAGATTCAGGCCAATATGGATCCACGTCACCGCGACCGCATTGCATTCTTACGTGTGTGCTCAGGTAAGTACGAAAAAGGCATGAAGATGAAGCATGTGCGCTTGGGTAAAGACGTACGTATTGCCGATGCGTTGACCTTTTTGGCAGGCGACCGTGAAGCGTTAGAAGAGGCGTATCCAGGGGATATTATCGGTCTACATAATCATGGAACAATCTCTATCGGTGATAGCTTTACTGAAGGCGAGGAGCTGAACTTTACAGGCATTCCGCATTTTGCGCCTGAATTGTTCCGCCGAGTCATACTCAAAGATCCGCTCAAATCAAAAGCGCTACAAAAAGGTTTGCAGCAGTTAAGTGAAGAGGTCGCAACACAGGTCTTTATGCCACAGATTAATAACGATTTAATCTTGGGCGCGGTCGGTGTCCTACAGTTTGAAGTGTTCGCGCATCGCCTTAAAGAAGAGTATAAAGTCCAATGTATCTTTGAGCCGGTATCGATTGCAACTGTACGCTGGATACACTGTGATGACGAAGTGGCGCTGGCGAAGTTTAAGCGTAAAGCGCATGACCAGTTATCGCTAGATGGCGGTGGTTATCTTACCTATCTTGCTCCCTCACGCGTCAACTTGCAGCTGATGCAAGATCGCTACCCAGAGGTGAGCTTTAGGAGTACGCGCGAGCATTGATAACAGTTGCTCAGCTTATCCAAAAGACACGCCCGCCGTGTCTTTTCGTTTTTTGTGGTTTGATATGTATTGAGTAGTACTATCAAAACCTAACGGCTAAAACAGTGTTCCTACAATAGCTTGTGATGATTACGGTAGAATATCTATAAATATCGTCTATTTATGAACGAGGATATATGACAATAGCGACTCAGTTGCATACAGTGGCGCGTGTAAAAAATACGCAAAAAGCCAATAAGAATAAAGGTTTATCTTTATTCACTGTTTTTAGTAGTGCCATTTTTCTAAGTGCAATTAGTTTATATGCCAATGCCTCTACGCTTATTAGTACGACGGAGTATCTTGATTATGATTTGCCTCAAAGTATACAAGAGCGCTGCGCTGAGCGTGAAAATTGTCCAGAGATTGAGATCAGCTATCTTAAAACCAACCACCAATGGATAAATGACATTACTAATGCACGTATTGATAATTTAGTGGTCAACAGTAAACCGTCAGAGTCGCCACCTATTAAAATCAAAAGCAATCAAGCAGACGTTAAAGCCGCTATTGATGACTTTGCTACCGCACAATTTATGGATTTACCTGAGGAACGTCTATTTGTTTACAATTTAATGGTCACACCTGACTATCTAGGTCATGTCGATGATTTTGAGATGTTTGAGATAAATGCTTATGTATTTACAGGCGGCGCGCAT
>JARIAA010000023.1 GCA_029264635.1 Psychrobacter sp.
GATTCGTAATACCAATCAAAAATCAAAAGACTATAGCGAGATTAAAGATACCTTTCGCCCAGGTCATGCCGATTATACTTATAGTATGAAATACGGCTTTCGTGACTATCGTGGTGGTGGTCGCTCGTCAGCGCGCGAGACGGCGATGCGGGTGGCAGCGGGTGCTATCGCTAAGAAATACCTGCAGGAACGCTTGGGTGTGCAAATCCGTGGTCATGTTACCCAAATTGGTTCTGAATATAGTAACGTGCTCGATGCTAATCAAATTGACTGGGAGTTCGTCAATAGCAATCCGTTTTTTTGTGCGGATAAAGAGGCTGTTGGACGCTTTGAGACCTTGATAGATAATCTACGCCGAGAAGGTACTAGCTGCGGGGCGCGTCTTGAGATTATTGCAAGCGGTGTTCCGGTAGGGCTTGGTGAGCCAGTATTTGATCGTCTAGACGCGGACATTGCTCACGCAATGATGAGCATCAATGCGGTCAAAGGCGTTGAGGTTGGTGACGGTATGACGGTGGCTGGCCAGTTTGGTCATAGCGCTCGCGATGAGCTAACCCCAGAGGGTTTCACTGCCAATCATGCAGGCGGTATCTTAGGGGGTATCTCATCAGGGCAAGATATCCGCATCAGTATTGCGCTCAAGCCAACATCCAGTATTACTACTCTTGGCAAGAGTATTAATAATCAAGGGGATGCGGTCGATATGCTGACCAAAGGTCGGCATGATCCTTGCGTTGGGGTACGGGCAACGCCTATTGCAGAGGCTATGCTAGCGATCGTGCTACTTGATCACTATTTGCGTCATCGCGGTCAAAACGCTGATGTTGAGCCGCCAGTACAAGCGATTACTTAACGGCGCCTCAAAGTATATTGTAAAGCGATCAGCCCTATATCGTTTCTGATGAAATATTATTAGAAAGGATATAGGGCTTTTTTATGGATGTGTAAGAGGGTAATTACCCAGTCGATGATTGAGTTCTAGTTAGCAAATTAATAGCAGTCTTAAGCTGCCAATTGATAATCATCAATAGCCACACATTTCTGATGACGAAAAACCAATAATAACCGTTGACTGGGAATGGCGAGCCAATGACCAAATTCAATGCTGTCGATGCCTTGATTTGATAAAGCTTGCGTGCAGTGATGACGACTACGACCTATCAAGCGCTCCATATAGTGTTTTGCGATCAAAGTGTGCTGCATAGGGTTACTATCCTCAATATGTCTTACGAGTTTGAATAACGCTATCGTAAAACAAGGAAATAGAAACCATGTGTAGAAATGATGAAAAGTTCATGAACTGTAATAAATACTTGTCCTTTTTATTCTTTCGCTAAAGGTAGCGTCATACTTACCAGCACGCCAGAGCGCAGATTTTCAGTGTCATTACCTCTATCACTATCAGCGCTAATATTGCTCATGTTAACAGTGCCACCATGATGTTCAATCACCTGTTTGACTAAAGTTAGACCAAGTCCTGTGCCTTTTTTGGGTGTGCTCGAAAACAGACTAGGTTGTTCTTGTTCAATGCTTAGTGTTGGGTTCTTATCTGATGAATGCTCTGCTGAATTGTCAAAAGACTGGCTTTGATGAGATAGGCTGAAATAACGGTCAAAAGCTTTATCAACCGCATAATCAGGTAGCAATTTACCGTCATTAAAGATATCAATGATTACAGTTTGCGCTGTGTTATGAATATGAATACTGACAATGCGCTTAGCAAAATAAATAGCGTTGTCTAATACGTTTTGTAGCACTTGCACCAACCAGAACTGATCGGCAAAAACACTAGTATTTGCCAATATATGTGGTGGCAAGAGGGTTGTTTCAGTCAAGTGTTTATCGTCAACATAGATTTTAATAGGTGCTAGATGCCGTAGTTGTAACGTCGCAGTATTGTCTTTTGCCAGAGTCTGCAATAATGGTAATAGAGGTATACGCTGTCGATTCAGCTTAAAGGTGGGCTGCTCAACCTTGGCAAGCAGAAGTAACCGATCAATCAGCTGCTGCATTTTGATGCTCTGCTCGCCAATCGTTTGGATGAGCATCTGCCGATCTTCATTATCGAGTACACCGCCGTCAAGCCCTTCATCCTCCAACAACTCGCTGCTGGCACGAATGGCTGTCAAAGGACTTTTAAGTTCATGGGTTAGGGTATGGACGTAGTCTGTGACATAGGCTCGATTTTCCAACCGATGTTTCATCGTTTCGATGGTGTCTGTCAGACTGTTAAGCTCATGGCCTAAGTAAAAATAAGGTTTTTTGGTATCCTCAGCCAACGCACTGGTATAGTGAGTCACTAGACTAATACTTTGCTTAAGCCACCACGCAACCAAACCCGCTAAAATAAGGGCAGCAATGCTAATAAGCAGCGCTGTGATAAGCATACGATTGCGCGTGTCATCCAAATAAGGCCGCACGCTTGCTATCGGTTTGCCGATGCTAACGACCCCAATGATGTTGTCAGCTTCATCCTTTATTGGCTGTGCCACGTACATTATCGTACCACTACGCTGTCGGTGCTCTTGCATCGTACTTCTAGCGCCGTACTGACCCTTTAAGGTCAAATACACATCATTCCAGCGGCTATAATCTTGTCCTTCAGAATTGTTAGGCGCAGGTAGTGAGTCGTATATAACGACACCTGTATCATCTGTCACGTATATCCGAAAGCTACTATAATCCTTACTTTTATATTCTGCGGTTATTGTTTTAGCAGTCGTTGACGTACCGATAAACGCTGTATCAAGTGTTGCTTGATAAGCATCATCATAGAGCTGGCCTGAAGATAATGGCAACTGTAAACTGACTGCAAGTAGTTTACTGGTATCTAATAACGTATCTTCGATGACTTGCTGCACGGTTGGCTTGACATAACCAAACAGTTGAGTAAATACCGCCATACCGCAAATAATGAGTACTAAAGCAACTGCTAACCAAATCCTAAAAAAGATACTCAAATTCAGTAATTGTTTGGGCTTGAATGTTTGCTGAGCGGTCCCAATGGGATGCAGTTTTGCATACCAATTGCTTTGCGCAGAATGGGCATTCTTCTCAGTTTTATCATTCATATTTTAGAGCGACTATTTAAAGTAATACATAAGCAATATTAAGCGGGGCATAACGCATAACCCAATCCTCGATGCGTATGGATGACATCAATGCTGGCGTCAATCATCGCTAGCTGTTTACGAATAGATTTGATATGGCTGTCTATCGTCCGCGCTAGGCGATGATCTGGGTAATCGCTCACCGCATTTAACAGCTGTTCACGGCTAAAAACTCGATTGGGCGCTTGTAATAAAGTCAATAAAATTTTGCGTTCGGTATTACTAAGGTCAAGTTTTTGCTCTTGCCACTGTAGCGAGTAATTCAGCGGTTGGTAATGCCAGACACCAGACTGATATTCAAAAGTTAATGCTTGCTCTGATATATTCTCAGAAGGGCTACCATTAACCCTGCTGTTCGTCGTTGCCTGAGTAGTAGACTGCTCATAAAGCAACTGTTCACGTCGCCAAATGGCTTTTAAGCGCGCGACCAATTCTCGAGGACTAAAGGGTTTAGCACAATAATCATCACCGCCCATCTCTAAACCCAAAATACGATCGACCTCATCACTACGCGCCGTCAAAAAAATGATAGGAATATCTTTTAAGGCGTTGATATCAGTTGCATGGCGTATTTGTTGGCATAGGCTCAAACCATCACCATCTGGCAACCCTACATCTAGAATAATAGCCGATAAGTCTTTTGCTTCATCATTATGTAGCATTGGCAGCACACTACTGGCATTGTCGAGCCACGTTATTTTCCAGCCTTCACGTTTGCAAGTCACTTTGAGCGACATTGCAATAGCAGGGTCATCTTCTACTAATAAAATGTGGGTCATAGGCTCTATATCATCGTATAAGAAAAAATGATTTAAAATAAACGGTTATTAATAGCCGCTGTTTATTTGCGAGTATTAAAAATAATGGAGCGTTACCAGTAGTCAAGGTATCGCACCATAATTATTCAATTATCCTAGCATAAAAGTAACGTTAAATTTTGCAATCACTCATCAAAAGTTGTGAAAAATTGATGGATAATAGCGGTATTGTAAATACTAAGTAGCCTTACTCAAAAAAGTAAAGGCGCTATAGTATAATAAACGCCAGAATAAAAAAGATAAGTACACCGCAGGCGATGTTTGAGTAAAATATTCCCGCGCAAACCTATAATTTACAAGGATAAAACATGAGTCAATACTTAGATGCCGTCATCAAAGAACATAATCCCTCACAAAAACAGATAGATAGAGCCGTCATTTGGCTACATGGTTTGGGTGCTAGCGGTCATGATTTTGAATCAGTGGTACCAGAGCTGGGTTTAGCTAATGACTTAGCAGTACGATTTATCTTTCCACA
>JARIAA010000059.1 GCA_029264635.1 Psychrobacter sp.
CGTGCAGGCAAACGTAGTGCGGCTGATCGCTTTGAGCAGCAGGCGCTAGCGTTTTTTTCGCAGGTGCATGTAGGGTTTGCCGCGCTTGCTGATAAGCATTCTGAGCGTATTTATCGTATCGATGCGCAGGGGTCACCCGATGAAGTCAGTGCGCGTATATGGCAAGTGGTTGAATCTCGGTTTGAGCTGGTTTAGCGCGACTAGTGGTTATTACCAAAAACCCCAGCTCGATGGCTGGGGTTTTTATTGTTTTAAAATAACGTGTACTGACAAAGCCAAACGCTTTTAGGGTTTGTCTGAGCCGGCACTAGCCTCGTCCTCAACCGTATTAGAGTGTTTATCCGTATCAGGCAAACGATTAGGATCGAGCGACCCTTTCTTGTTTTTGGGCGCGCTACCGCTTCCATTAGCATTGGCTTTTAGGGTAGCAACCGAGCTAGATACCTTTTCTTGAGAAGACCCTTTACCTAAAACTATCGATGGCGCTGGTGCTGGCTGACTGTCTTGAGATTTGTGCTCAGCCAGTTTTTCACTCGATCCTGAAAGTTGAGCGCTCAGCGCTATCTCAGTGTTTAGCTCGCTTGGGATGTCTTGTTCATATTCGTCAGCCACATCTTCAGTCATCTCTTTTTCTTTACGCTTCTCTGGCGACTTTGAGTTGGCTTCAAAATGTGCATCGGCAATAACACGCGCCTGCACTTGCTTGTCAGTGACATCGACAGCTTTTGGTTGTACTTCATCATCAACGACTAAAGCCACAAGCTTACGATCACGTGGTACATTGCCATCGAACTCATCGGTAATGACGTTAAGCTTGCCTTCTTTATCAATGGTATATAAGGGGACAAATTGCTTATTATCGGCTTTATATTGCTCAAAGCTATAGCTGTAAGTGATGTTGGTAATCTTAATACGCGCTTTTTTGGAGAGCATGCTGGCAAGTTTGGTATATGTCACATCTTTACCAAAGAGCCACTGCGAATGAAAGTTTGCTTGTTTGGTATCGCGCTCACTTTTGACCTTTTCGTCACTAAATTTGAGACGAAATAATTTTTGTTCACCAAACTCATGACGGTAATGAATCTCAGATAAAGTATTTAACTCTTTATCGGTACTCATCGCAAACAGATGACCAATTCCGATTAAGTCAAGATAGTGATCGGCATGATCAGAGACAGGATTACCAAAATAGGTACGCAGGCCACTCATGCGCGCGCGTGCAATATTGGTATAGTTATTATGGGCCACGATGACATCAAAGCCTTGCTCTTTTAAAGAAGTGGCCACCAACAGGGCAATGGGATTAGAGCCGACGACTAAAATACCATTGGTGGCAGGCTCGCGTACGCCAAGCAGATTGCCGACCATTTTTGCGCCCAGACCTTGAATCATGACCGTACCAATAATGACCATAAAGACCAAGGGTACTAATAGCTCAACGCCTTGGATGTCGTACTCTTGCAGACGAATAGCAAACAGCGATGAGATGGCCGCGGCAACGATACCGCGCGGACCAATCCAGCTGATCATAAGCTTTTCGCTGGTTTTTAGATTGGAACCAATGGATGATGCCCAAACAGATAGCGGGCGTGCTACAAACATGACAATAGCAAGTAATATTAGCCCTGCAAAACCTACGCTTAGCAGGCTTGATAGCTCGACACGAGCAGCAAGAATGATAAACAAGACAGAGATTAAAAGGACTGTCAGCGACTCGTTAAACTCTAAAATCGTATCACGCGGGAAGTTTGGCCAGTTTGCTAGCGCAACGCCCAGTACGGTCACTGTCAATAAGCCAGATTCATGCTCTAAATGGTTCGACACCGAAAACAAGACCAAAACAAAGGCGAGGGTAAACACATTGCGTAAAAATTCAGGCACCATATGACGGCGCATTAAAAACGCTAGTACCCAGGCGCCTGCCATACCGAGCGCTGTCGCTAAGACAACAATCTTAGCGAATAGTAAAAGACTACTGGCCTCACCGCCTGAGATGATGTACTCGTACACCAATACCACGGCAATCGCGCCGATAGGATCGATGATGATACCTTCCCACTTAAGAATGTTGGAGATGGTCTTATTCGGACGCACACTACGCAGTAGCGGCATGATGACGGTCGGCCCCGTTACGCAGACCAGTGCCCCAAATAGTAGGGCGATGAGAGGGTCGACATCGAACAAAAGATAGGTCGATAACGCCACGATAGCGATAGTGATTAGTACGCCAACTGACACTAACATCTGCACCACAGTACCGTGCTGCTTAATCTCATCGAACTCCAAGGTCAGCGAGCCTTCAAACAAAATAATGGCCACGCCCAAAGAGATGATAGGGAACATAAGCTCGCCTAACACTAAGTCAGGATCAAAGTAGCCCAATACTGGACCGACAATAATACCAATGAGCAACAAAAACAAAATGGACGGTTGCTTTAAATACCAAGCCAACCATTGGGCGGCAATACCAATCCCAACCACGCCAGATAACAATAGGGCGGTATCCATAAATTAATCCTTTTATAAGCTTGTCATACTTCACATTCAGGAGGGTTGTTTACGATCTAAGATCGACTGCTTTTGAAGTCAAACAGTCCTTAAGTTCTGCTATAGTAAATGATTCTTGTCATTTGCAAATAATTGTATGTACCCTGAATCATTATTGAGCGTATCTATGCCATCGGGTAATCGGCACATATAGAAGTGAGAGCGAATCATTAAAAAGTGTTTAGCATCAAGATTTTCATTGGTTTATCGCAAAACAGAAAATCTATAGTAATAAACCTAGTACAGTTAAATCTATAAGCGATGATTATACTTGCTGTGCAAACTATTGTTTGCTATATAAATTATTTGGCTTGTTATCATACCATGATTTTATTTTACTGGGAGTAAAGGTGGTTTAGATGCTCAGATGACAAGGTATAAACAATTACACTGAGAGACAATGTAATGGACTAGGGTACATATGATTTTGTCTCCTTTGTTAAAGAGATGGAGCAAAACAGGCGCATAGCCAGGCTAGGTATTATCCTGCATAATACAGACCATAATACAGACATTGTAAGATAGTCACGCATGTAGGGTTTACTAAGATAAAAATCCCAACTTGAATGTAACAATTAGATTAAGTGAACCTATATCAGCCCAAATAAGTCTATGTTTAAAATTGAGAGGATGGGCCTCACTTATAAAGTTAGGATAAATTGACAATACTGTATAAATACGCGAAGTACAAATACCTAAAACATAAAAAATAGCCGTCAAAAACGGCTCATGCTTAACATTAAAAAGGAGAATAACCATATGAAAGGTCAACCAATCGCTCTCAACGTACCGCGTAAACTACAACGTAGTCTGCTTGCCGTAGCATTGAGTACTGCCATGATGACAGGGGTTGGGGTCACGACAATGGTAAGTACGAGCGCCCAAGCTGCCGTGACGACGACTGACTTTTCTGACCTTGTACAGCAGGTGACGCCAGGCGTGGCCCGTGTCAACGTCACCAAAACCATCAGTGAAGCGGAGTTGGCAAAAGCTCAAACGGCTGATTTGTTACGCCAGTTTTTTGGCAATCGCCTTCGTATACCAGATCAAGCGGCGACGCCTGCGATTGAGCATGCTTATGGCACCGCATTTTTTGTGACGTCTAATGGTTATATGCTGACCAACCATCATGTGGTAGAAGGCGCAGATAAGATTACCGTTACCCTAAATGACCGCACTGAGCTTGATGCCACCTTGGTCGGTAGCGATGAGCGCTCTGATGTGGCTGTGTTAAAGGTGGCGGGCAATCAGTTCCCAGCTCTGCCTGTTGGCGACTCTAATATGATCAAAGTCGGGGAGCCAGTCTTAGCTATTGGCTCGCCCTTTGGTTTTGATTATTCCGCATCTGCGGGCATTGTCAGTGCCAAGTCGCGCAGTTTTTCGCGTGAAACCAGTGTGCCATTCATTCAAACCGATGTCGCGCTTAATCCTGGTAACTCAGGCGGGCCGCTATTTAATCAGCGCGGTGAAGTGATTGGTATCAACTCACGTATTTTTAGTGGTACAGGCGGCTATATGGGACTCTCATTTTCGATCCCAATTGATGCGGCGATGGATGTTTATGAGCAGCTAAAAACGAACGGTGAGGTTGCGCGTGCTTATATGGGCGTCTACCCGCAAGATATTGATCGTAATTTGGCTGAGGTTTATAAATTGGCACGGCCACAAGGGGCGCTTTTGACCCGCGTCTCCCCAGACTCGCCTGCACAAAAGGCGGGGCTAAAATCTGGCGATATTATTTTGCAGTATAATGATGTCAAAATCATGCGCGCCGCTGATTTATTAAATCTTATCAATCGCGCCCGCCCTGACGACGCTTTTCGTGTGCAAGTGCAGCGTAATGGTCAACAGCTGACCGCAGCTGGTAAGCTGAGTCATGCGCCAGGCGATGTACAAGCGCAAGGCCTTGATAAGCAAGATAATGAGGTGCGCGTAGGCTTACGTTTACGTAACTTGACCCCTGAGGAGCAAGCAGAGATGACGGCGGAAGGGAAAACTGGCGTCTTGGTGACAGCGGTAGACCCAACAGGGTTGGCTGCGCGTTCTGGTATCATGGCAGGGGATGTCATCACCAATCTCAATCAAAAGCCTATTAGCGCCGTGACAGATTTTTCTAGTGCGATCTCCTCATTACCGACTAAAGGCGTCGTTACTATCGAATTAGTCCGTCAAGGTATACCCGCGATTATCGGTTTGCGTATCGAATAAGATAAGCCATGTGCTGCTAAGGCTTTATTTGCAAGGTACATGGTTGCAGGCGAGCACGGTTTTTTAAAATACGTTAAAATGGCTATTTTTGTTATACGACTATATTACAGTTAGGTGTTCATGATTGACCATGCTATTCATACGCTAAGTATCATTACCGCGACAGCACTGCTAACGTACGTGATACTGTGGTCAGGATTACAAACCTTTAATGCCAATCCTAGTAAGCGCTTTATGCGTATTTGGCCCAAACTGGCATTATATTATGCAGCTTATACCATGCCCATTTGGGCATTGCTGCTGCTAGTCAACTGGGCCAATAATGTAACCTTTGTGTTTGCGTCATTGTCGTCATTGACGATAGTAATGATAACCATAGCGATGGGGCTTTATTTTTATACCGTTATCGTACAGCCCAATCGTTTACGTGTGCATCATCAGGCTGTCGATCTCGGTTTAAAAGCACCTATGAGCGTCGCAGTATTGGCAGATTTACGCATTGGCTTATATAGTGGTAAGCCGCGGCACATACGAAAAATTGTAGCAAAAATCAACGAGTTATCAGTAGATGCCGTACTAATTGCTGGTGATTGGCTCTATTATCCAAGTGCTGACTTGGTTGGTCAACTGATGCTGTTTAAAGGGGTCAATAAACCTATTTATACTGTCATGAGTGTCTCAGATTTGCGCTACCAGTCGATGAACACGACCAAACAAGGTCAACCATTATTAGAAGACACGCTTGCCAGCACATTTGATGTGCTCGATATCACCTATATTGGACAGCAGTGCTGGTTTTTACCGCCCATGAAAACACATATTGTTCAAACTCATGCTGTCCATGCGACACCAGTAGAGCCCTCAAAACCTTTACAGCGTAGAGCTATGTTATGCGGTTGGCAAGATATACCACAGCATTACTCCAAAAAAGCAAAACAACAGGTATGTGAAAAGCAGATACTAAAAGCCTCGCCATTAGCGAAAACATCTAAAAGAGGTCATATGGTAAATACTGATGTGATTGTTGCTGAGAGTAAAGAATCCCTGTGCGCGCAGATCAAAAAAACGACGCTGCCAGTAATTATTCTTGCTTCACGTTTGGATAGCATCAGCGATTTGCCAAAAGAGCTGCAACCCAGACCGCTGTTTATCACAGGCGCAGTAAAAACAGCAAAGTCGAATGATAAATTGGATAACCTGACTAAGGCCACTGATGCTCGTTTTGATAGCCAACGCGGTTTATATCAGCATAGCGGCGCGCAAGTTTTTATCAGTAGCGGTATGGGTACGCGCGGGCTACCTTTTCGGGCGCGCCGTCCCACTATTGACGTACTGACGATCCGCTAATCAAATGCTTTGGATGTTTTATGATTAACGAGTCTTATTAGCTTTACTCAAAGTTTAAAAAATAGCCTCATATTGAATGTATCTTGAATAAT